>NZ_MKGS01000168.1:0-35501 GCF_002836905.1 Pseudomonas sp. 43NM1
GCGCAGGCCAACGAAAACCGCATGCGCCAGGACAATCAGCGCCTCGAAAGTTTGTACCGCGCCGACCGTGGCACGGTGTCCGTGCGCTTGCTGGAAGTGTCGCGGGCCACTCTCGAACAAGCCTCCAGCCAGGTCGCCGCCGCCGAGGCCGAAGTGCTGCGGGCGAAAGAGCAGGAGGGCGGCAGCGAGGCGGAAAATGCCTTGCTGCGCAGCGCGGCGACGGCGTTGGCGAAAGCTCAACTGGACCTGGCCAACACCCGCATCGGCGCGCGTTCGGCCGGGTTGATTACCGACCTGCGCACCGACGTCGGCCAGTTTGCCGGCGCCGGCAGCCCAGTGATGACCCTGATTGCGATCCACGATGTGTGGGTCATTGCCGACATGACCGAAAACAATCTGGGCCTGATCCAGGCGCAGACGCCGGTCGCGATTGTGCTCGATGCATTGCCGGGCGAGGTGTTTCAGGGCCGCGTGCGCAGCGTCGGTTATGGCGTCAGTGTCGGTCAGGCGCCAGCGCCTGGGACCTTGCCGAGCGTGCAGAACAGCCGCGACTGGTTGCGCCCGGCGCAGCGTTTCCCGGTGGTGATCGAGTTTGATGAGGATGCGGTGAACCGCCTGCGCGACAGTCGGGCGATTCGTGCCGGCGGGCAGGCTGAAGTCATGGCGTTCCCCAGCCACGGCCATCCGCTGAACCCACTCGGCCGGGTGTTTTTGCGGCTGATGAGCTGGATGTCGTATGCCTACTGAGCGCAACCCTCGGGCGCAACGTTGTTTGCGTCTGGCCAGTGGCACCGCGCTGTGCCTGGCGGCGAGTTTCGGCCTCGATTTGCCGTTGCCGTTTCTCGGGCCGGTGTTGGCGCTGCTGTTGCTCGCCACGCGCAATCAGCCGTTGCCGCTCAAGGCTGGCGTGGTGTTGGCGCTGGTGGCGATGCTGACCACTGGCATCGGCTTGCTGTTGATTCCGTTGCTGCGGTATTACCCGCTGAGCGGTTTGCTGTTGATCGCGCTCGGACTGTTGCTGGTGTTTCGTTTTGGATTGCGCGGCGGCAATAACCTGATCGTGACGTTTCTGGTGATCGGCCTGACGATGATTTCCGCCGCCGGCACCGCCAGTTTTGAATTGGCGCTGATGGTGATTAGTGCGCTGGTCAAGGGCTTGCTGCTGGCGGTAATCGTGGTTGCCGTCAGTCATGGGGTGTTCCCCGAACCGGTGAATGCGCCGCCATCAGCGGTCGCGCCAAAACTCGCGGCGCAGGATGTTGACCGCGTGGCGTTGCGCGCAACGCTGATTGTGCTGCCGGCATTCCTGTTGGCGCTGATCGATCCGGCAAGTTATCTGCCGATCATCCTCAAAGCGGTCAGCCTTGGGCAGCAGAGTTCCACGCGCAACGCACGCGATGCTGGATTCGAACTGCTGGGGTCGACGCTGCTTGGCGGGTTGTTGGCGGTGGTGTTCTGGTGTGCGCTGAGTGTGTTTGTGCACTTGTGGATGTTCTTTTTGTGGATGCTGCTGTTCGGCCTGTTGCTCGGGCGCAAGCTCTATGCGCTGAGCCCGACGCGGTGCAGTCCGGGGTTTTGGCTGAATACGCTGATCACGCTGCTGATTTTGCTGGGGCAGTCGGTGCAGGACAGCGCGGCGGGCAAGGATGTCTATAGCGCGTTTGCGGTGCGCATGGGGTTGTTTATTGCGGTGACGGTGTATGCGTGGGTGATGGTGTTGGTGCTTGATCGACCGCGCAAAACCGTTCACCCATAACCGGGCTGCAAAACAGTGAACCCTTGTGGCAAGCCCCCTCGCCACAGGGGCTGTGTCCGATTTGGGCTGGAGGGGCTGGTCAGTCGGTTTTCGCCCGGTGCAGTTCTTCGATGGTGTCGATCAGTGCGTCGTACGACACCGGTTTTCCGAGGTGGCGGTCGAAGCCGGATTTGCGTGATTTCTCGACGTCGCTTTCAGCGCCATAACCGGTCAGGGCGATTGCCGGGGTTGCGCGGATATGTGGCAATGCCCGCAGCGCGCGCATCAGTTCGTGGCCGCTCATGCCCGGCATGCCCACGTCAGAAACCACCACGTCGAATTGCCCGGTTTGCGCTGCCGCCAGCGCCTGCTGCGGTTCGCAAAACGCGATGACTTCGGCGTCTTCCATTTCCAGCAGCATCTTCAGCGTCTCCAGCACGTCCGGCGAGTCATCGACCAGCAACACGGTCAAACCGGCCAGCCGCCCGGACTGTTGATCGGCCTGCGCCGCTGGCGTCAGTTGATCATCCGGTTGGCTCAGTGGCAGCAACACGGTGAACGTGCAGCCCAGGCCCAGCCCGGCGGATTTGACCTTGGCGCTGCCGCCGTGGGCCTCGGTCAACTGGCGCACCAGTGACAGGCCGATGCCCAGGCCTTCGCGGTGATGCGTCGCGTGCTGATTGGCCGCCTGACCGAACAGGTCAAACACTTCATGCAAGCTGTCAGCGCTCAGGCCCAGGCCGCTGTCCTGCACGTCGAGCCGGGCCATTGCGCCGACGCGCGAGGCGATCAAACGGATCTTGCCGCCCGCCGGGGTGAACTTCAGCGCATTGTTCACCAGGTTCCAGATGATCTGCTCGACGCGCGTCGGGTCGGCGTCAATCATCAGCGCCTCAGGCAATTCAAGCTTCACATCGACGTTCTGGTGCGCGTTGATCACCACTTGATAAACGTCCTGGAGCATCCGGTTCAAATCGACGGTGCTGCGCTTGAGGCGCAGTTTGCCGGTGCGCACGCGGGCGACGTCGAGCAAGTCATCGATGATCCGCGCCTGACTGCTCACGGCATCGCAAATGGTGTTGACGGCTTTTTCCGCTGGCGCGGTCGATTTGATCAGCGGCAAACGCCGCAGCAATTCGGCGTTGAGCTGGATCAGGTTCAGCGGATGCTTGAGCTCGTGGGACATCACCGCGAAGAACTCATCCTTCAAATGGCTGCTGCTCTGAGTCTCGGCCAGTTGCTGGTTTTGCTCTTCATGCAGGCGCTTGTGGCCGGTCATGTCGCGGGCGATTTTTACGTAGCCTTGCAGGTTATCGCCGCGCAGCAAGGTGACTTCGCCGCTGCAATAAAAGCGCGTGCCGTCCTTGTGCAGGTGCCAGCGTTCGTCTTCGTTGCGACCCTGAATGCGCACCGTCGACAGCTCGTTTTCCGGGACGCCGGCCGCGCGGTCCTCGGCCGAAAAAATGAAGTCGTAATAAGCGCCTTCGGCCTCGGCTTTGCTGTAGCCGAAGATCAGTTCTGCGCCTTTGTTCCACGTGGTGATGATGCCCAATTCGTCGAGCGTGATGATTGCGTAATCGCGGGTGCTTTCGGCGACCAGGCGCATACGTTCTTCGCCCTGGCGCAACTCTTCTTCGGCAGCGTGGCGCTTGGTGATGTCGATGAAGGTCAGCACCGTGCCGTCGATGTGATCGGCGCTGGAGCGGTAGGGCAGGAGGCGCGCGATGTACCAGCGATTGTCGGTGCTGCTGACTTCGCGTTCGATCATGTTCAGCGATTCGAAAACTTGCGCGGCGTCGCCGACCAAGTCGTCGTAATTCAGCCGGTGGGTGATGTCGAGCAACGAGCGCCCGGTGTCGACCGGCAACATGCTGAAGATATCGGTGGCGCGCGGCGTGAACCATTTGATGCGCATGCTGCTGTCGACAAACACCGTGGCGATGTCGGTGGAGGCGATCAGGTTGGTCAGGTAATCGTTGATCTTGTCGGTTTCTTCGACTTTGGTTTTCAGTTCGAAGTTGACCGTCAGCAGCTCTTCGTTGATCGACTGCAACTCTTCCTTGCTGGTTTCCAGCTCTTCGGTGGCCGAGCGCAGTTCTTCGTTGATCGCCTGCATTTCTTCGTTGGAAGCCTTGAGCTCTTCGCTGGAGACTTCCGATTGTTCGATGGTGTCCTGCAACTGCAATTTGGTGCGCTGCAACTCGCGTTCGAGGTTGGACAACACCTGATTTTCGCTTTGCAGCACGGTCGAGCTCGACGCTTCGGACGGGTCGACTTCGACTTCCTCGAACATCAACAGCACCAGTTCGCTGTCGGCTTCTTCTTCACGGTACGGGTGCGCTATCAGGTCGATGCGATAGCTGCGCTCTGCGCGTTTGATCGCCACGGTGCGCGACTTGACGACGTGGCTGCCCTGTTGGGCCTGGAACAGCGTGGTGCGTACTTCAAGGCGTAATTCGGGCAGGATCAGCGTCAGCAGATTACGCGACAACTCGCCGCCGACGTGGCGCAGATAACGCCCGGCGCTTTCGCTCATGTGCAGGATGTCGGCGTTGGCATCGACGATCATGCTCGGGGGTGCCGAGTGTTCCAGCGCACGTTGGTGAATGTCGGCGAACGACAATTTGCGCGGCTTGTTGCTGGGCGGTGCCTGACGGGTAATGTCGGTGCGCACATAGCCTCCACGTGGCATGGTCGGAGCCCGGCGGCTGCTGCCGGTGCCGGTTTTGGCGCGGAAGATCCGGTTGCGCTTGTCGACCGGGGCAAACAGGTCCTGGCAGGCGTCGGCGCTTTCGGAGGTGCCCAGAAACAGGAAGCCGCCGGGGCGCAAGGCAAAGTGGAACATCTGCAGGATTTCACGTTGCACCTCGCGATCCAGATAGATCAGCAGGTTGCGGCAAACGATCAGGTCCATGTGCGAGAACGGTGGATCGGACAACAGGCTGTGCTTGGCAAACAAGACCTTTTCGCGCAGCTCTTTACGAATCCGGTAGTGCTGGTTTTCCTTGCTGAAGTAATGCCGCAAGCGGGTTGGCGGCACATCGGTGACGATCGCTTGCGGGTACAAACCACTGCGGCCGATGCTGATCGCGCGTTCGTCGATGTCGGTGGCAAACAGTTGCAACGCCGCCTGGCTGGCGTCGAGCTGCATCTGGTCGTTGAGCAACATCGCCAGGCTGTAGACCTCTTCTCCCGTCGAGCAACCGGCCGACCAGACGCGGATTTCTTCTGTCTCCGGGTGCGCCGAAACGGCAGCGCTGACCAGTTGCGGGACCACGTCGCGTTCCAGCGCTTCAAAGGCTTCGCGGTCGCGGAAGAAATTGGTCACACCGATCAACATGTCGGCGAGCAACGCTTTGGTTTCTTCGGGGCTGGTCAGCAGGAAACGGTAATAAGCCGCGAGGTCGGGCTGCGCGGTGACTTGCATGCGTCGCTCGATGCGGCGCAGCACCGTGGCGCGTTTGTAGTGTTTGAAGTCATGGCCGGTGCCGGCGCGCAGCTGCACCAGAACGTCACGCAGCAATTGTTCGGCGGCCACCGCGTCACGTTCGGCGACTGAGGCGATGGTTTGCAGGTCGGGATCGTTGGCGGTGGGCAGGCAGATCGCTTTGGCGTTGCACCACAATTCCAGCAACTTCTGCGGCATCTCGACGACTGGCAACACCAGATCGACCATCTGCGTTTCAATCGCCGCGCGCGGCATGCCGTCGAACTCGGCGTCTTCCGGCGCCTGGGCGAGGGTCACGCCGCCCTGTTCCTTGATCCGCGACAAACCCACCGCGCCGTCCGAACCGGTGCCGGACAGCACCAGGCAAAACGCACGTTCGCGGTGCACGTCGGCGAGGTCGCGGAAGAACAGGTCGATGGCCGAGGTCCGGCCCAGGCGCGGGTCGGCAGGGCTGACTTCAAGCCTGCCGTCATCCATGGCCAAGCGGTGCGCGGGGGAAATGACGTAGACGTGATTGCGTTCGATCGCCACCGATTCGGTGACTTGCAGGACCGGCATCTTGGTCGATTCCTGGATGATCTTGTCGGCGATGCTTTCGTGGTCCGGCGACAGGTGCAGGATGATCACGAACGCCATGCCGTTGTCCTGCGGCATGTTCTCGAAAAACAGTTTGATCGCTTGCAAGCCGCCAGCGGACGCGCCAATGCCGACCACGCCGAAGTCCAGTGGGTGCAGCGCCCGTTGCTTGGGTGGCGCAACGTCGGTTGAAGCGTCAGGAGAAGTGGTCATGCCAGTGCCTTGAAAAGGCGACGTCCTGCGCCGCGACAAAATTTATCAGGCTTGCGCCCGATTCGAGCAATCATCGACAGCGCCGTTTACTAACGCAGTCGCAAACAGATAAATGCAGCCGCCGTCACTGACGTGGCGGCGGTGAAAGTCAGCATTCTAAGCGTAAAACGGGTGGAGGTTTAATCGAGGATCTGAATCGACTATCAAACGCGCCCTGGCGTACTGACTCAGTGGTTTAAGCCGGGTCGATTATCAAGGGATAGGCAGCGACAGGGGAAGGTTCCCTGTCGCCCGGAAAATAGCCGCACACGCACCAGGCAATGGGTGGGTTTTCAAGGCCCGCCGACCACCATGCTGCTGAACGGCGCGACGTACGCCTGCAACGTCACCAGCCCGCCGACCAGAATCGCCAGCACAATCGAATGGAAGAACACGTAGCGCAAAATCTCGCCTTCATGCCCATACCAGCGGGTGGCGGTGGAGGCGACCACGATGGACTGTGCGTCGACCATTTTGCCCATCACACCCCCGGAGCTGTTGGCCGCTGCCATCAACACCGGGCTGATCCCCAGTTGCTCGGCCGTCACGCGCTGCAAGCCGCCGAACAGCACGTTTGAGGCGGTGTCGGAACCGGTCAGCGCCACGCCTAGCCAGCCCAGCAAGGTGCCGAACATCGGGTAGAAAATCCCTGTCGCGGCAAATGCCAGGCCCATGGTCGCGTCCAATCCTGAATAGCGAGTCAGGTAACCCAGCGCGAGCATCGCGACAATGGTGATCAGCGAATAACGCACCACCCATAACGTTCGCAGGTACTGGCGTGCCAATTGCGGGATCGAATAACCCATCAGCAACCCACCGAAAATCGCCGCGAAGAAAATCCCGCTGCCGGTGGCGGTGAACCAGGTGAATTTGTAGATCGCTTCTTCGGTTTTCGGCTGCGGCACCACCGGCGGCACTTTCTCGATTTGCTGGTGCAACGTGGTGAAGGTCAGCGCCGGGGCGAAGATCGGATTGGCCTCGCGCACTGGTTTGCCTTGCGGGTCGAGCCGCTGCGATTGGGTTTGCGGATCGACCACGGCGCGGGTATCGAACATGTTTTTGAAACCCTGCGTGCCCCAGGCAAACACGAACACCGTGAGGATGATCCACGGCATCCACGCGCGCATCACCGCGGGTTTGGCGTCACCGGCAAACGTGCCGCTGGTCTCGGATTTCTGCTCGTGCTCGGGATCGATTTTCGAGTTGTCGACGCGTCCCGAGAGTACCGCAGAGGTGTGGATGGTCGCCGGTTTCCAGACCTTGAGGAAACCGGTCAGGCACGCCATGGAAATCAGCGCGGCGATCACGTCCACCAGCATCGGCCCGTGGTAGTTCGAGACGACAAATTGCGGGATGGCAAAACTGACCCCGGCGACCAGAATCGCCGGCCAGATTTCGAGCATTTTGCGCCACCCGGCAAACGCCCAGATCAGCCAGAACGGCACCAGCACCGAGAAGAAGGGCAGTTGCCGACCGACCATCATCGACAGCTCCATTTCGTCCAGCCCGGTGACCTTGGCCAGCGTGATGATCGGTGTACCGAGGGCGCCAAACGCGACCGGCGCGGTGTTGGCGATCAGCGCCAGGCCCGACGCGGCCAGTGGTGAGAAACCCAGGCCGATCAGAATCGCCCCGGTCACCGCCACCGGCGTGCCAAACCCGGCCGCGCCTTCGAAGAACGCGCCGAAACAGAACGCGATCAGCAGCAATTGCAGGCGCCGGTCGTCGGTGATTCGCGCGAGGGAATCCTGCAACACCTTGAACGAGCCGTTCTCGGTGGTCAGGCGGTGCAGGAAAATGATGTTGAGGACGATCCAGCCAATCGGCAGCAAGCCATTGGCCGCGCCGAACAATGCCGCCGAACCGGCCATGTCGGCCGGCATGCCGAAGGCGAAAATCGCGATCAACAGTGCTGACGCCAGGGCCATCAACGCCGCCAGATGCGCCTTCACATGGAAAAACGCCAGGGAGACGAGCATCACCACCACCGGCACGGCGGCCATGAAGGTCGATAACATCGGATTGCCGAACGGGTCGTAGATTTGCTGCCAGACCATGTTCCACCTCTGCTTTTTATTGTTGGAGGCGCAGATCCTTTGCGGGTTGACTGCGTGGAGTATAGGTGGCAATTCGCCGCTGTCCTGTTGCAGGTGGTTTCGCGGGCAAATGAGGGATTTCGCGGGATATCGCTGGTCTGCATAGAAGCTACATTGAATAGCTACCAGCGGTTTGAAACGTCAACGACACGAGGAGTAGGGCAATGACCGAGCGCCATTTGGTCCACACGGAAACCCTGTCGAACGGGTGCAGGATTGATGTCAAAGCGCGGATTCTGCGCGATGGCTCGCTGCAGATGTTTATCGGCGTCTACCAGCCGGACGGCACGGTAATCAATGAAGACCATGAGCCCAAGCCGCATCTGCTCGACATGGAGGATGCGTTTGAATGGGCTATCGAACAGGCGCGCACCCTCGGCAACTCGCAGCAGACGCTCTAGGCGTTGCTAGCGATCAGAAGGTGAACTGGCGTGAAGAGAGTTGAGCCAGCTCGGCGTCGAGCAGGTGTTCGACGAGTACGTCATTGAGAAAGCGGAATTGATCGTTGAGCCCGACCACTTCGTTGCTGAAGTGATTGGCGGCCGCGGGCATCAGCAAGGCTTCGAACTGTTTGTCGAACACCAGCGCGAGGTCTTTGCGCGAGACCACGTGCTGCGAATAGTAGTTGCTGCCGAATACCGGGAAACTCACGGCCAGGTTGACGATGCGGATCATGACGAGTGCTCCTCGGTGTGGCCGATGTCCAGGAAGAAACGTGCAAACAGGGTCAGGGTGACGGCGCTGAGGGCCAGGCAGGTCAGCAGATGAATCAACATGATGTGCCCCTCCGATGCGGGGATGCGTTGGCGATGGGGCTGATGGTGCATCGGGCGTTTTTTTTGCGGAAGGCGCGCGTGGCGATGGTGAATATCGATGTGAGTGATGGTTGAGGGATTCGATGTTCTTGCGGGCCTCATCGCGAGCAGGCTCACTCCCACAGGGATTGGCGCCGTTCACAGATGTTGCGATCACCCCGGCCCCTTTAGGAGTGAGCCTGCTCGCGATGCTTTTCCATCGCCCCATCAACCTCCAGCCACCAGACGAACGGCGAAAGCCCTCAACCTATACTCAACTCAATACCTTTATGAGCACCGGGCAATCCGCCCGGCGTCGCCTGCAGGACACCACGATCTTGGACCTGCGTTCGCTGATCGTCGCCGTATTGTTGGTCTTGGCCGGATGCGCCACGCCTGCGCGCGCGCCGGTGGTTGCCCCGGCGGTCTTCGTCGCGCCCGCCACTTGGCAGCAGGTCGATCGGGAGATCGTCGCCGCGTCCCAATCCGCCACCGAGCAGACCAAAATCTACGCCCGTGGCGCCATGGATTACTGGCGCACGCGGGTTTATCAATTGACCGAAGAGAACTTCATTCCTTGGTTCAGCAGCTACTGGACCCAGGAATGGCTGTCGATGAAAGTCAGTTGGTACTCAATCAGTTCTCAGGGTGAGCAGGATGCGTCGGCCAAGCGTCTGGCCGCGTATTTGCTGGAGCAATACCAGCAGCGGGTCTTGGCGCCGGCCGCGGTGGAAATTGATCCCGAGGCGATTCTCGGTTTGGCCACGGCGTTCTACGTCGACATTCTCCAGGAGGAATTGCAGCGCATTTCCCAGCGTCACGGCGTGCCGATGGCGCAACTCAATGCTCGCTTGCAGAAAGTCCCGGCGATTGCCCTCGGGCCGCCGCCGGCGCGCAATGCTTCGCTGTATCAGGTGATGCAAGCCGAGCCGTTGAACACGTTGTCGGCGTATGCGGCGCTGATCGACAAGATCCACAAGGCCGGTGGCGACAAGGGCGTTGATTCCACCGATACGGCGATGGCGCCAGTGGCCAAGCGCGCCAGCCAACGCATGGAAGCCGAAATGGCCCCGCGCGGCGCGGCGAGCGCGGTGGCGGCTGCAGCGGGGCGCTTTGCCGGCGGTTTGATCACGGTTGGCGTGGCCGGGATCCGCGCGATTCTTCAGGCCAATGATCGGCCCGACAGTGAAGCGCTGATCCGCAGCAGTCTGGGCAATACCTTCGATAAAGCCTGGACCAAACTGGTGCAAAACCCGACCACCGGGGTAATGGCGGGGACGCTGTACATCGCCGGGCAGGTCGAAGGCAACCTGGCCGGGCGCGCCGAACTACCGTCGGTCAGCTCAAGCAGTGGCGCCATCGATTGGAACCCGCCGCAAGTGACTAGTGAGCAGATGTCCCCGTGATCAATGGCGTTGTGAGATGAACCAGATTATGTGGGGTGAAGCAGATTCTGTGAGGGCTGAACCAGATTTGTAGTTGGCCGAATGGCCGCTGCTGTCCTGAATATCCAGCAGGAATGACCGATCGTTCCCCCGCTCCGCGCGGGAACGATCAGTTGGGTGATTACTTGCCGAGTTTCACCCGCGTCCAGCCACGCGTCATGACGCGTTGCACGCCAATCGGCATGTCGGGAATCGCGTACAGCGTCGCCATGACTGCTTGCGACGGATACGAGCCCGGGTCGTCGCGAATTGCTTCATCCACCAACGGCGTCGCGGCGGCATTGGCGTTGCTGTAGCCGATGTTGTTGGTGATCTCGGCGATGATGTCCGGGCGCATCAGGAAGTTCATGAACAGGTAGGCGTTGTCGACGTTCGCCGCATCCCGTGGGATCGCGACCATGTCATAAAAGCTGCCAGCGCCTTCCTTCGGAATGCTGTAATCGATCTTCACTTTGTCGCCAGCCTCTTTGGCGCGTGCCTTGGCTTGCAACACATCGCCGGAATAACCGACCGCCACGCAGATGTTGCCGTTGGCCAAGTCAGAGATGTACTTCGAGGAATGGAAGTACGCCACCGACGGCCGAATCTTCATGAACAGCGCTTCGGCTTCGGCGATTTGCGTTTTGTCCTGCGAGTTCACCGGGTAACCCAGATAGTGCAGGGCGGCCGGCAGCATCTCGGTCGGCGAATCAAGGAAGCTGATACCGCAAGCTTTGAGTTTTTCCGCGTTTTGCGGTTTGAACAGCAAGTCCCAGGAGTTGGTCGGCGCATCGGCCCCGAGCACTTCCTTGACCTTGGCCGGATTGAAACCGATACCGATCGAGCCCCACATGTACGGGAAGGCATGCGCGTTGTCCGGGTCGCTGGCCGAGGCGTTTTTCAGCAGCACCGGATTAAGGTTTTTCCAATTCGGCAGCTTCGATTTGTCCAGTTCCTGATAGACGCCAGCCTTGATCTGCTTGGCCAGGAAGCTGTTCGACGGCACGACGATGTCGTACCCGGATTTACCTGCGAGCAAGCGTGCTTCGAGGGTTTCATTGCTGTCGAACACGTCGTAGGTGACGCGGATACCGGTCTCGTTTTCGAACTTTTGCAGCGTGTCCGGGGCGATGTAATCCGACCAGTTATAAACGCGCAAAACCTTGTCGTTGGCCTGGGCAACCGTCGCCATGGCGCCCAATAAGGACAGTGTCAGCAGAGCCCTGCCAAACATTTTCATCGGTACAACTCCATTCTTTTTATTCAAAACACAAGCGTGTGGCGAGTGAGCTTTCTGTGGCGAGGGGGCTTGCCCCCGTTGGGTCGCGAAGCGGCCCCCAAACCTGCAACCGAGGTGTACCAAGGACACCGCGTTCACTGGTTTTACGACGGCTTCGCCGCCGAACGGGGGCAAGCCCCCTCGCCACAGGGTTTGTGTTCACTTGACTGATCAGCAGCGACCTTAGGCCGTTGCTCCGGCTCTTTGGCTGTTGGGTTGTGTCCACGACTCATTGGCCGTCTGGTCCATCGCTTCCTGGATCGCGCGTTTGCGGTTGGCTTCGGCGCGGCGGCTGAAGTACCAGACCATGAACGTAACGATCGACACCGCCAACAGAATCAGGCTCGCCACCGCGTTGATCTCAGGTTTCACGCCCAGACGCACCGCCGAAAACACCTCCATCGGCAGCGTCGTCGAACCCGGCCCGGAAACGAAACTCGCCAACACCAGATCATCCAGCGACAGCGCAAACGACATCATCCCGCCCGCCGCCAGCGACGGCGCGATCATCGGAATAGTGATCAAAAAGAACACCTTCAATGGCCGCGCGCCAAGGTCCATCGCCGCTTCTTCAATCGACAGATCCAGCTCACGCAAACGCGCCGAGACCACCACCGCCACATACGCTGCGCAGAACGTGGTGTGGGCAATCCAGATGGTGACGATGCCGCGTTCCATCGGCCAGCCGATCATCTGCGCCATCGCCACAAACAGCAGCAACAGCGACAGACCGGTGATCACTTCCGGCATTACCAGCGGCGCCGTCACCAGCCCGCCGAACAGCGTGCGACCCTTGAACCGGGTAACCCGCGTCAGCACAAACGCCGCCAGCGTGCCCAGCGCCACCGCCGCAATCGCGGTGTAAAAGGCAATTTCCAGCGAGCGCAACACTGAGCCCATCAGTTGCGTGTTGTCGAGCAAACCGACGTACCACTTGATCGACCAGCCGCCCCAAACCGTCACCAGTTTCGAGGCGTTGAACGAGTAGATCACCAGAATCAGCATCGGCAGGTAGATAAACGACAGGCCGAAAATCAGCATGAACTTAGAAAATCCGAAGCGTTTCATCCCCGTGCCTCCATCTCTTTGGCCTGGCTGCGGTTGAACAGCAGAATCGGCACAATCAGGATTAACAGCATCACCACCGCCAGCGCGGACGCTACCGGCCAGTCGCGGTTATTGAAGAACTCTTGCCACAGCACACGCCCGATCATCAGCGTTTCCGGGCCGCCCAGCAGTTCTGGAATCACGAACTCGCCGACCACCGGAATGAACACCAGCATGCAACCGGCGATGATGCCGTTCTTGGCCAGCGGCACGGTGATTTTCCAGAAGTTGTTGAAGTTGCTCGAACCCAGGTCCGATGCAGCTTCCAGCAAGCTGTTGTCGTGCTTGACGAGGTTGGCGTAGAGCGGCAACACCATGAACGGCAGGTAGGCGTAAACCACGCCGATGTACACCGCAGTGTTGGTGTTGAGGATCTCGATCGGTGCCGAGGTCAGCCCGGTCCACATCAGGAGCGCGTTGAGCAAACCGTTGTTGCTGAGGATGCCCATCCACGCATAAACGCGGATCAGGATCGCGGTCCAGGTCGGCATCATGATCAACAGCAGCAGGACGTTTTGTGTTTCCTTGCTCGCTTTGGTGATTGCGTAGGCCATCGGAAAACCGATCACCAGGCACATCAACGTACTCAGCAGCGCGACTTTCAACGAGCCGAGGTACGCCGAGACATACAGCTCATCCTGGGTCAGCAGGCTGTAGTTGCCGAGGTTCAGCAGCAGTTCGAATTTCTGCTCGGCGAAAGTGTAGATCTCCGAGTACGGCGGGATCGCCAGCGCCGCTTCCGAAAAGCTGATTTTCATCACCAGGAAGAACGGCAACATGAAGAACAGGAACAGCCAGATGAACGGAATCCCGATCACCACTTTGCGCCCGCTGGGGACCAGTCTGAGGAATTGCTGATTGAAGGTTTTCATGAGCGCAGTACCACGCCGCTGTCGTCTTCCCACCACACGTAGACCTGATCGTCCCAGGTCGGACGCGCGCCGCGCCGTTCGGCGTTGGCCATGAACGACTGCACGATTTTGCCGCCCGGCAGTTCAACGTAGAACACCGAGTGGCCGCCGAGGTAGGCAATGTCGTGGACCTTGCCGCGGGACCAGTTGTAGCGAAATTCCGGTTGGGTGGTGCTGACGAGCATTTTTTCCGGGCGGATGGCGTAGGTGATCGACTTGTCCTGCACCGAGGTGCTGACGCCGTGGCCGACGTAAATCTTCTGTTCCAGGTCCGGGCTGTGGATGATCGCGTGACCTTCCAGGTCCTCGACCACGGTGCCGTCGAAGGCGTTCACGTTACCGATGAATTCGCAGACCATGCGGCTGACCGGCGCTTCGTAAATGTCTACCGGGCTGCCGATCTGCGCGATCCAGCCGAGGTGCATGATCGCGATGCGCTCGGCCATGGTCATGGCTTCTTCCTGGTCGTGCGTAACCATTACGCAGGTCACGCCGACCCGCTCAATGATCTGCACCAGCTCAAGTTGCATCTGCGAACGGAGTTTTTTATCCAGCGCGCCCATCGGTTCGTCGAGCAGCAACAGCTTTGGCCGTTTCGCCAGCGAGCGGGCGAGGGCGACGCGCTGGCGCTGGCCGCCGGACAACTGATGGGGTTTGCGTTTGGCGTATTGGGTCATGTGCACCAGACGCAGCATTTCTTCGACGCGGGCGTCGATTTCGCTGGCGGACAAACGATCCTGCTTGAGGCCGAAGGCAATGTTCTGCGCCACCGTCATGTGCGGGAACAGCGCGTAAGACTGGAACATCATGTTGATCGGCCGCTCGTACGGCGGCATGTCGGTGATGTCGACGCCGTCGAGCAGAATCCGCCCTTCGGTTGGTCGCTCGAAGCCTGCGAGCATGCGCAGCAGGGTCGATTTGCCCGAGCCGGAACCACCGAGCAGGGCGAAGATTTCGCCCTGATGGATTTCCAGGGACACGTCGTCCACGGCAACGGTTTCGTCGAACTTCTTGGTCACGCGATCGATTTTCACCAAGACCTTTTTCGGTGCCTGATGACCTTCAAGAGCCTTCCTGTAAGTGCTGGAGGCGTTTGCCATTTGAAACTCCCAACAGGTTTCAGTCGTCGGGCCAACGCGGCCTGACTTAATAGTTGATTGCAAGCCCTGCCGGTACGGATGTCCCTTGTAGGAGCAAAGCTTGCTCGCGATGAGGGCCTGGCAATCGACATCAATGTTGAATGTTCGACCGCCATCGCGAGCAAGCTTTGCTCCTACAGGGGTAATCCATACCGCTTGGGCTTATTCGGCGCCGCCATCCTGGCTGCCTGGTGGTGCTTGTTGTTGTCTTGTTGCGTTTTTTACGCGTGAAGAAGCAGCGCGCGTCGGCGCACCCGCCCGTTCACAGGGGCAGTTAAATCGATGGATGAGGGTTTAAGTCGTCAGCGTTTTTTACGCAGCGCCGCGTGTTGCCGGCACGCGTCGCCAAACGCCTGGAAAATTCTCAAATAAGCAGGGTTGTCCAGCACCTGCCATTCCGGGTGCCATTGCACGCCGAGCGCAAAGGCCTGGCTGTCCACGACCGAAATCGCCTCGATCAAACCGTCCGGCGCCACTGCCTCGCAGCGCAGGCCCGGCGCCAGGCGATCAATGCCTTGGCTGTGAATCGAGTTGACCTGAAATTCGGCCGGCAACTCCAGCGCTTCGAACACGCCGCCGGGCTGCACCGCCACCGCATGGGCCGGTGCGTATTGCACCGCCAACTCGGGACTGTCCGCCTCGCGGTGATCGAGCATGCCGGGCAGCTCATGGACCTTCTGATGCAGGCTGCCGCCGAACGCCACGTTCATTTCCTGAAAGCCACGGCAAATGCCCAGCACCGGAACACCGGCGGCAATCGCTGCACGCAATAAAGGAAGGGTAGTGGCGTCCCGCGCCGGATCATGATCCGTGCCCGGAGCACTGGCGGGGCCTTGATAGTGGAAGGGTTCGACATTGGACGGTGAGCCGGTCAGCAACAAACCGTCGAGCTGCGCGAGCAGGTCGTCGATTTCAGTCACTTGGCCCAGAGAAGGAATGACCACGGGCAACCCCAAAGCCGCGACGCTGACAGCACGCAAGTACTTGTCGCCGCTGACGTGGTAGGGGTGCGGGCCAATCTGTTTGACGCACGCTGTAACGCCGATCAATGGCTTGAATGCCATTTTTATCACCTCGAAGTTTCACACTTGAACGAGCTTTTCCGGAGCTTAGCCTTGTTGATTTTAATTAACAACTCTCATGTAAAAAATTCTAAACGCCGACCGTCCGATGCTTAGGATTTGCGCGGGTCTGGCGCCTTGATTGGCACTCTCGTGCCCATAAAAGGCCCGAAAATAAAGGTTGAAAGGCCAAGTGTTCGCTATTGACTTCACTTTGCCTTTCGGATTGACTGAGCTCGCAACAAGGCAGTGAACATAATAATTAACAGCTAATAGGTGCATCATGTCGGTCCCTCTGCGTACCGTTCAACTCAACGAAGCAAACGCATTCCTTAAGAAATATCCTGAGGTTTTGTACGTCGACCTTCTGATTGCGGATATGAACGGTGTGGTGCGCGGCAAGCGCATCGAACGCACCAGTCTTCATAAGGTTTACGAAAAAGGCATCAACCTCCCGGCGTCGCTGTTTGCCCTGGACATCAACGGTTCTACGGTGGAAAGCACCGGCCTGGGTCTGGACATCGGCGACTCAGACCGAATCTGCTACCCCATCCCCGACACCCTGAGCATCGAGCCCTGGCAGAAGCGCCCAACCGCGCAATTGCTGATGACCATGCACGAACTCGAAGGCCAACCGTTTTTCGCCGACCCACGTGAAGTTCTCGCGAATGTGGTGCGCAAATTCGATGAAATGGGCCTGACCATCTGTGCGGCGTTCGAGCTTGAGTTCTATTTGATCGATCAGGACAACGTCAACGGTCGTCCGCAGTCGCCGCGCTCGCCTGTTTCGGGCAAGCGCCCGGTGTCGACTCAGGTGTATTTGATCGATGACCTCGACGAGTACGTCGATTGCCTGCAAGACATCCTTGAAGGCGCGAAAGAGCAGGGCATTCCTGCCGACGCGATCGTCAAGGAAAGCGCCCCGGCGCAGTTCGAAGTCAACCTGCATCACGTCAACGACCCGATCAAAGCCTGCGACTACGCGGTGCTGCTCAAGCGTCTGGTGAAGAACATCGCCTACGACCACGAGATGGACACCACGTTTATGGCCAAGCCGTATCCGGGCCAGGCGGGCAATGGTTTGCACGTGCACATTTCGATTCTCGACAAGGAAGGCAACAACATCTTTGCCAGCGAGGATCCCGAGCAGAACGCCGCGCTGCGCCACGCGATCGGCGGTGTGCTCGAGACCCTGCCGGCGCAGATGGCTTTCCTCTGCCCGAACGTCAATTCGTACCGTCGCTTCGGCGCACAGTTTTATGTGCCGAACTCGCCGTGCTGGGGCATCGACAACCGTACCGTGGCGGTGCGCGTGCCAACCGGTTCGCCGGACTCTGTGCGCATCGAGCATCGCGTGGCCGGTGCCGATGCCAACCCGTACTTGCTGATGGCCTCGGTGCTGGCCGGGATTCACCACGGCTTGACCAACAAGATCGAGCCCGGCGCCCCGGTTGAAGGCAACAGCTACGAGCAGAACGAGCAGAGCCTGCCGAACAACCTGCGCGACGCATTGCGCGAGCTCGACGACAGCGAAGTCATGGCCAAGTACATCGACCCGCTGTACATCGACGTATTCGTCGCGTGCAAGGAAAGCGAGCTGGCCGAGTTCGAGAACTCCATCTCCGACCTTGAGTACAACTGGTATTTGCACACCGTTTAACGGGGTGGGCTGTTGGGTTTGATGTTGGATGTGATGGCCTCATCGCGAGCAAGCTTTGCTCCTACAGTTTTGCGACGTGCACAATTTCTGTGCCCGACACAAACCCGTAGGAGCAAGGCTTGCCCGCGATGACGGCCGCGCTATCACCACTGCAATCACCTGACACGCCATGTCCCAACGATCACTCATTCCCCCGCGTCGAGTCACAACAATGACAAACACTCGCAGTGACTGGGAGCAACGCTTTCAGTCTTTATCCATCGAAGGTCGGGCATTTATCGACGGCCAATACCGTGATGCACTCAGCGGTGACAATTTCGAATGCATCAGCCCGGTTGACGGCCGCTTCCTGGCCAATGTCGCCAGCACCGACGAAGCCGACGCCAACGCCGCCGTCGCCGTCGCGCGGCGGACCTTCGAGTCCGGCGTGTGGGCGCGCCTCGCACCCGCCGAGCGCAAAACAATCCTCATTCGATTCGCCGATCTGATCCTCGCCAATCAGCAAGAATTGGCGCTGCTCGAGACCCTCGACATGGGCAAACCGATCAGCGACTCGATGAGCATCGACATCCCGGCGACCGCCAACGCGATCCGCTGGAGCGCCGAGGCGATCGACAAAATCTACGACGAAGTCGCCGCCACACCGCACGACCAACTCGGCCTCATCACCCGTGAGCCTGGGGGCGTGGTCGCCGCTATCGTGCCGTGGAACTTCCCGTTGATCATGGCCAGTTGGAAGTTCGCCCCGGCGCTCGCGGCGGGCAACTCGTTCATCCTCAAACCGTCGGAAAAATCCCCGCTGACCGCGATCCGCATCGCGCAGTTGGCACTGGACGCGGGCATTCCGAAAGGCGTGTTCAACGTCCTGCCAGGCTACGGCCACACCGTCGGCAAGGCGTTGGCGTTGCACATGGACGTCGACGTGCTGGCCTTCACCGGCTCGACCGCGATCGCCAAGCAACTGCTGATCTACGCAGGGCAAAGCAACATGAAACGCGTCTGGCTCGAAGCAGGGGGCAAGAGTCCAAACGTGGTGTTCGCCGACGCGCCGGATTTGCGCGCGGCAGCACAAGCGGCAGCGGGCGCGATTGCTTTCAACCAGGGCGAAGTCTGCACCGCCGGTTCGCGGTTGCTGGTCGAGCGTTCGATCCGCGAGCAGTTCATTCCGCTGCTGGTCGAGGCGCTGCAAGCGTGGAAACCGGGGCACGCACTCGACCCGCAAACCACCGTCGGCGCGGTCGTCGATCAGCGCCAATTGGACAACGTTTTGCGCTACATCCAGGTTGGCAAGGACCAAGGCGCGCAACTGATCGCGGGCGGCAGCCGCACCCTCGAAAGCACCGGTGGCCTCTACGTGGAACCGGCGATTTTCGACGGCGTGACCAACGCCATGACCATCGCCCAGGAAGAAATCTTCGGCCCGGTGCTGTCGCTGATCACCTTCGACACCTTCGATGAAGCGCTGGCGATTGCCAACGACAGCATCTTCGGTCTGGCGGCGGGCGTGTGGACCAGCAACCTGAGCAAGGCCCACACCTTCGCCCGTGGTTTGCGCGCCGGCAGCGTCTGGGTCAATCAGTACGACGGCGGCGACATGACCGCGCCGTTTGGCGGGTTCAAGCAGTCGGGTAATGGTCGGGACAAATCGCTGCACGCGTTCGACAAATACACCGAACTCAAAGCGACCTGGATCAAGCTCTGACACCTCTACAACGGCGGCCGCCGGCGATTTCCGACGGCCATCGGAGAACTTTATGAAACACACCACACATGTAAACAGCTACTACGCCGCCACCCGCAATTTCACCGGTGAATTCCCGGTGCTGGAACAAGCAGTGGACTGCGACGTCTGCGTGATCGGCGCCGGTTACACCGGTTTGTCCTCGGCGCTGTTCCTCGCCGAAGCGGGCTACAGCGTGACCGTGCTCGAAGCCGCCAAAGTCGGCTTCGGCGCCAGCGGTCGCAACGGCGGGCAACTGGTCAACTCGTACAGCCGCGACGTTGATGTGATCGAAGAACGCTACGGCGACAAGACCGCCGAAGTCCTCGGCAGCATGATTTTCGAAGGCGCCGACATCATCCGTCAGCGCATCCAGCACTACGACATCCAGTGCGACTACAAGCCCGGTGGCATTTTCGCCGCGCTGAACAAAAAGCAACTCAAAGGTTTGGCCGAGCAGAAAAGCAGTTGGGAACGCTACGGCAACAAAAACCTGCGAATGCTCGACGCGGCGGATATCCAGCGCGAAGTCGGTTGCGACAACTACGTCGGCGGTTTGCTCGACATGCAGGGTGGCCATATTCATCCGCTAAACCTGGCGCTCGGTGAAGCCTCGGCGATCATCGGCCTGGGCGGCAAAATCTACGAACAGTCGGCAGCGGTGGAAATCACCTACGGCGAGCCGATCACCGTGCGCACCGCCAAAGGCCTGGTCCGCGCCAAGTATTTGCTGATCGCCGGCAACGCCTATTTGCCGCAAGACCTCGACAACCGCGTGACGCGTAAAAGCATGCCCTGCGGCTCGCAAATCGTCGTCACCGAACCGCTGTCCGAGCAAGTCGCACGCAGCCTGATCAAAAACGATTACTGCGTTGAAGACTGCAATTACCTGCTCGATTACTACCGCCTCACTGCCGACAACCGCTTGCTGTACGGCGGCGGCGTGGTCTACGGCGCGCGCGAGCCGGACGACATCGAGCAGTTGATCAAGCCGAAAATCCTCAAGACCTTCCCGCAGTTGAAGGACGTGAAAATCGACTACCGCTGGACCGGCAACTTCCTGCTGACCATGTCACGCATGCCGCAATTCGGCCGCATCGAGAAAAACGCCTACTACATGCAAGGCTACAGCGGCCACGGCGTGACGTGCTCACACCTGGCCGGCAAATTGATCTCGGAAATGATCCGCGGCGACGCCGAACGCTTCGACGCCTTCGCCTCGCTGCCGCACATGCCGATGCTCGGCGGCCGCACCTTCCAGGCCCCACTCACCGCCATGGGCGCCGCCTACTACGCCCTGCGCGACCGCTTCGGCATCTGACCACCCAACCTCTGTAGGAGCTGAGCTTGCTCGCGAAGACGGCGGTACAGTCAGAACTGCTGTCACCTGACCCACCGCTTTCGCGAGCAAGCTCAGCTCCTACAGGATTTCTGCCAGACAAAAAAACTGCGCCCAGCCACGGTCAAACTGTAGGAGCGAAGCTTGCTCGCGAAGATGGCGGTACAGTCAGAACTGCTGTCACCTGACCCACCGCCATCGCGAGCAAGCTCAGCTCCTACAGGATTTCTGCCAACCAAAAATCTGTGCCCAGCCACGGTCAAACTGTAGGAGTGAGCCTGCTCGCGATGGGGCCCTATCAGTCACCATCAATCCCGCCCGAGCCACCGCAATCGCGACCTGACCCAACCCCGCCAGGCTTTTTTACCCCCCACCCATCGAACCTGCTGAGCAACACCCGCAAACGTGATTTAATACCCGCCTTTCACGTTTCTGGGACAGGGAAGCGGCGTACCTCGCGGCCAAAAGTCGCCCGCCATCCACCCCCATAACCCCTTAAGTCGTTCACACATAAGGCTGTCATGGACACGGGCTCACGACTCAAATTAGTACGCGAAAGCTACAAACTGTCCCAGCGCGAGCTGGCCCGGCGTAGCGGCGTCACCAATGCCACCATCTCCCTGATCGAACAGAATCGCGTCAGCCCCTCCGTCAGCTCACTGAAAAAACTGCTCGAAGGCATCCCCATGTCCCTCGCGGACTTCTTCACCTTCGACCAGCCGCCGCGCGAGCACCAATACGTGTTCCGCGCCAATGAACAACCGGATCTCGGCCGTCATGGCCTGCGATTGCTGCTGATCGGCGCTTCCGTGCCGAGCCGGCAGATGCGCTTGCTGCGCGAGCAATACGCGCCGGGCGCGAGCTCGGGCGAAGAACCCATCGTTCACGCCGAAGGCGAGGAGTGCGGGCTGGTGACGCGCGGGACGGTGGAGTTGACCGTGGATGGGCAGATCAGCGTGTTGAACGCCGGAGATGGGTATTACTTCCCAACGACACTGCCGCACCGGTTTCGCAATATTGGCCAGGATGAAGCGGAAATTATCAGCGCGAATACGCCGGCTAACTTCTGATATCGAGAAGGAATGTTGATCCGCGCCATCCACGAAGAACCAGCGCGTGCTCTAAGACATCGTCTCCAACAAACCCGCAGCACTGCGGGTTTGTTTTACCTGCCACCCTCCGTAACAATCAACGTCCAGTCCGCCAAGTCTGGAACATCTCAAGCCACCTTGCTCAGCAGCGCTGCAAATTTGCGCTTGGCATCTTCAACGGCATCGGCGATATCCCGGGCGGCATTGCTCGATTCGCTGCGATAAGCCTCGGTCAGGGCAAGCATATCGGTCTGGAAACTCAGCGTCGCATCGGCCAAGGCGCGCACCGAATCGACCCTTATGGTTGACCCGTAGCTGGCTTTGACCGCTGCAGCCAATTGCGCGTTGGCGCTCGCGCCTAATGCTTCCACACCTTGACTGATGCCTTCGGTCGTCGCGTTGAGCGTTTCAGTGGCTTCGGCCAAGCCGCTGGTGCTGGTGAACGAAACGGCCAGTCCGGTCAACACGACCTCGTTGGTCGAGAAGAACGACACCATGCGCTGATATTGGCGTTCCTTGATCACATGCACTTGATTGATCCGGGCGAAAACCATTTCGGCAGTGTTGTAGCCAACCTTGAGGTCATCTGCGATGTCCTTGACGATCTGGTAGCGCTTGTCTTCATCCTGCAACGCGCGCACGGCTTCGTCGCGGCGCAATTCCAGCGCTGCGCGACGGGCTGGCTCTTGATTATCGGCAACGGCTACTTCGGTATTGGCAGCGTTGAGTGCGTGAGTGCGCTGTTCCAGCGCCTGGCCGGCGAGGGCGAGGACTTCTTGAGCGTCGACTTCAGCGGCTTTCATGGCCATTCGAAAGTCCATGTACGACTCCAGAATCACCGTTTCTCTAGCGATTTGGTCGTTGGCCGATTTGCACACTTTCAGATAATTCTGGCGAATGTCGTTGAAACGATCGGGAATCGAGCCCCGACGCAGTTTCATCCAGCTCAGCTTGAGCTTTTCCAGAGTGTCGAGCCGACCGTCTTCCATCCAGCCGGCCATCGCCGCGGCGTCTTCGCGAATCGAGGTGAAACTGCGAGTGATGTCCATGAATCGGGTGGAGATATCCATGCCCTCAATTTGCTCGCGGACCATGCTGTTGAAGGCGGTTGACTGTTGCAGCACCGATGCAATGGAGGTGACTTTGGTGGTGTCGTACTGAGCCACCCGGTCCAGCAAAACCAAGACCGGCGCATCCTGAACGGGTTGAAAGAGATTGATGCCGATGCTGCGTAGGCCAGTGAGTGCCCGTTCAAGGTAGTTGCTCATCGAGTGTCCTTTCGTGATGGTTACGCTGCTGGAGTGAGGCGAGGGCGAGTATAACGTTCGGTCAAGCCGTGCGGCGGCTCAGTTCAGACGGCACGTTTGCCATACAGCTCCTCGTTACGCGCCTGCATCGCCAGCAGCATCAATTCATTCTGGCGATTGGTCGCGTAGTTGATCCGCTTCGCCAACAACCCGTCGAGCCAGCGCTGAAAAAAATTGTGGCGGTACTGATCGGTGCCATACCCGCGCTTGCGCAGGAAGACGTACGCCTGACTGTTGTTGTAGGCGAGCAGTTTTTCCCGGCATTCCTGGCGGATATCTTCGTAGTCTTTTGCGCTCGGGACAGCACCGCGTTTAGGCGATTGGTCGCTGACGTCAGGCGCATTTTTGTCGATGGCGTAGTTCATGGTTTTACCCGTTCGGCATCCTGTCGGGATGGCTGATAATCACCGTTGCATAGCCAGTCATTGTTTCTGGACTGCCACGCCAGCGATGGTATTGATCACGTCTCGGTAAAAATTGCTGTAAGCAAAAAACGTTTGCTGGTAGTCCTTCTCGTTGTCCAGGCGTTCAAGTTGCTGTTCGAGAAGATCCAGACGCTGCTGCAAATCGCTTGATCGCGCAAGCGCCGCCGCCGATTTCGGGTTCTGGCGCACCTCGCGGATCCCCTGGCGCATCCAAATAATCGCGCTGGCGGATTTCAGGTCTGCACTGGTTTGCGACAGCGCTTCGGAGACTGCCTGTTGTTCTTCCTTGAGTGCGGCCAGTTGCAATTCAGCTTCATTGGCATTGTCCGCCGTGATCCGCCTGCCGATTGCCAGCGCTTCGTCCAAGTCATCCACCGGCAGCGCCTGCTGAGCGCGAGTAAGCAGGCGGGTGACGTTCGCGTCCGGGGCCTCGGTGTTGCTTTTGAGCAAAGTCGCCAGCAAGGTGCGCCTCGTCTCTAAAGTCATATTCAAGTCATAGCTTTTTTCGCTGTGGCGTGCAGCCGCTTCAGCGAGAACACTGACCGGCGCATGCGGCACGCCAGCCGGATCGAAGTGATCAGCCAACAGCATGGCACCCAACATCAGAGCCACAATTGCAATCCAGCACCCGGGATGCAGTGCGCTCGCGTCATCGGGTCTGACCGTACGATTGGCGAGATTTTTGACCAGCCAGGCGTCGAATCTCTTGAGCGGTGGCGCCTCGAACATCAACCGACGGGCGAAAAACTGGCGAACACCTTGCTCGATCAAATCATCGTCAAAAGCGATGTTGTTGCTCAGGTAATAGCCACGGATACGCTCGGCAATCTCCGCCCGGCGCCGGGGCAGGTCGAGGTGCTCCTGCACCTGCTTCTGCTCATGGCGCAGTCGGTCGACGAACGCCATCGCCATTAGCTGCTCGGAGAGTGGAACGCTGCTCATCAGGTGTCCTTGGTGATGTTCTTGGAGCGCACGGTGGCTTTTATTTGGACCAGTATCCGGAGGCCTTCAGTCTTTTATTCACATGACTGATTTTTTTCTCGGCAGCATTTGCATCACCCTTGGCGAGATCTGCCTGGATGGCCTCCATGTTCATCTCCAACTCCTCAAGTATTTCTTGCGGCACGGCCCTGGAATTCTTGCGACTTATCAGCCTGTTGGCACGCGAGATTTGCAGCGCCAAAAGCTCGGAAGGGTATAGATCCTTTTCAAGCTCCCAATAGGTTGACTGCGCGGCGTCGCTGCTCGCATGGCTGCGGACGTGTTCCAACTGCTCATCAAGCTCCGCCAAGCGTCCATTCAGATCGCTGAGTTGCGCTGCCACCGCGGCGCGCTGCGGGTCTTGCAACATCTCCTTGACCCGTTCACGAACATCCAGAATGCCTCGAGCGAACAGCATGCTGGTTTCAGCTTCGTAAAGGGCTCGGCTTATTACGTACCTCTCTTGCTTAAACGCATTGGCCTGCGCCTCGATGTCCGGCAGGTTGGCGGCACTCACCGGCGCAGTGCTGCCGACGTCGGCGCGTATATCATTGGCGGGGAGCAAATCCTGCGCACGCTTGAGTAACCCGCTGACATTCGGCGTCGGCTGCTGGACATTCCTGCGCTGGAGCGTTGCCAACTCCCTCCGATGCTTTTCCGCGATCGTATAAAGACGTTGGCGTTCTTCGCGTTCTTCCATGGCTGCAGCCGAGACCTCGGCGATCTTTGCCCGGCTGTAAACCGGGGTGTCGGGGCCTGGTATCAGCCACCACCCGCCCACTGCCAAGGCAACTGCCGTGAATAAAATCAAGCGGCCCGATGACTGCGTTCCGCCACGCTGACCAAGTTTCTTGACCAGCCATTCATCGAAGCCGTTGAGCGGCGGCGCTTCGAACATCAACCGGTGAGCGAACACCTGACGCACGCCTTGCTCGATCAGAGCATCGTCAAATGCAATTTGATTGCTCAAGTAATAGGCGCGGATGTGGGCTGCGATTTCAGCGCGGCGGCGGGGCAGATCGAGGTGTTCCTGAACCTGCTTTTGCTGATGGCGCAACTCATCGACGAAGGCCATTGCGCCCATCTGTTCGGAGAGTGAAATGCTGCTCATCGGGTGTCCTTTCCATGTCGCGGCTCGGCGTGCGCGGCGCAGTATACCGAAGCCAAAATCGAAAGTGCGTGCGTGATGAAGCTGATGCCATAAACGATCAGCGAGTTGTGCGGGCGCGCAATGTCGCTGATTTGACAAGCCACCGCGTACCAAACACTATCGCCCCATGTAGTTACCCAAGGCCCCGCCAGCAATGGACGGGGCTTTTTAGTTCTCCGTCCACGGATGGTTAATGGAGATTGAGATGTTCGACATCAGACGTGCCGTACACAGCGATGCCCAAGTAGCATTCGATATACGCCTTCGCGCGATCCGCCATCAATGTATCGGTGCGTATACCGCAGAACAGATGCTGGCCTGGACGGCTGGCGCTGCCGAGGATGGTTACGACGTTTTGATGGATAAGTATTTTTATCTGGGATGTGTGAAGGGTGAGCCTGTGGCGACCGGAGTGCTGGATCTGGAGGGCAGGGAGATTGGGGCAATCTTTGTATTGCCGGAGTTCATGGGGCACGGGATCGGCCTGAAAATCCTCAATCATCTGGAAGCACTGGCGCGGGATCTGGGGCTAACCGAGGTGAAACTGGACGCAACTTTAAATGCGGCAGGCTTCTATCGCAGATGCGGATACGTTGGCCAGGAAGTGTCTATTTACCATTCGCCTTCTGGGCTTCGGTTAGCTTGTGTGCCAATGGTGAAAGAGCTCGTAGATTAAGTTGATGCGAAAAGATTATAGAACGATTTTAATGAACTGATCTGTCGCTTTTTTTAGTGGTTAATACTTTCAAAAGCGAAATATCTTACATACATGTCCTTTGGGTAGCATGGGCGTGTGCGATTAGCAGGATAATTCTGTAAGACCATTCTGATATTGCAGAGATGAGGGTTTTTTCTGCATTACACAAATCAATTGAGGTTAAAATTTAGCGGCGTAGCGAGATGTTGTGTTTAGAGTTTGTATTTTGCTTGTGGGGAATATTAATTTCAATATTATGAGAATAAATTCGTGCGTATAAAAAATACTGTGGATGCAGTTGTTTTGTTTTCCTTGTCGCTTATCCTCTGCTGGGTTTATACAATTTTCTTTATCTGGTTGCTCAGAAAACTTGTACCTCTCGAAGGAATTATTCTGCAAGCCATGACACTCTTGATTTTTCTGGTATTCGGAGTTATGCATTATCTTTATTATATGCCAGCGCTAAAGGCTAATTTGACAGGGCTTTCAGAGCCTCCTAAAAAGTCACCGTTGTTTGTTGTATATTTTGACATGGTGGGTGGTTCGATGCTGTCTACATTTTTCATTATGGCATTTGTTGAAGAATTTGTTTCCTTGGGTGAGGCCATGCATATGGTTGTAACCTACTTGGTATTCATCGTTTTAATATCAACTTTATTTATCAGATTCAAAATTAAGCTTGGGTCCCCTCGTCGACGATGAGCTACAAGGCTGAGTGTGTTCGCTTCTATCGGGAATCGATATGCTCTTTCGCAGTTAATTTTTATTTGTCATCAGTATCTTGTTTGATTGGAAACTCATTCTTTAATGACAGTTCGTCGTTTATGGACTTAATTGTTATTGCATCAATAAGTCCTTCAAATACCAGGGATAGCATTCCCGTTTGCTTATAGGCGTGCTCATAATTCAACGGATCTATGTGGAAAAATTCTATGGATTTCTTTTTCCGTACAGTTCTGAGAATGCCGTAGATCGATAGCGCTAAGTCAGTTGAATAATAGGTGATATTTCCTTTGGAGACGTCGCCGTTAATTGTTTGATAACCTTTTCGGATCGGGCCAACAACACCGGGCGCTTGCGGGCCATTGTAAATATTTCCTAATCCCTCGTAGATGTTATTACTTCCATGAGCGATGTAGGCGCCGCCGGCAAGGAAATTAATTCCTCTAGAATTTTTGAGTAATGAAGTGCCGGTCTGCACTTGCATTACTCCTGCTAATACACCCACACCGTTTTGAGCATAAAAAAGCGCTTTCGAAGAAAGCTCCGCGTATTCCAATCTAATTTCTCGTAACGCCTCCTGCGCACTTATAATTCCTTCGTCTACCGCGGCGATTATTTCATTCGCGTAAGAAGAAACAATCGAACTGAATTGAATCTGCATAAAGCTATCGAAAAACTGAGTCGCGCCCAGTGTGCAACCGAACGCGATCAGGTCTGACGCGGCTCTTGTTACGTCATGGATGTCGCACGTTGACTCATTCACTCTGGTTGCCCCAAGTACTGTATGCGCTTGTGCCTGCATGGATATGTGTCCAGCTGATATCGCGGTATCTGATGGAAACCAGTTCTTGAGGCTGGGCTTCATTCATATGGAGGGCGTGGGGGACTTGCAGTGTGATGTGGGCAACTCGTGCGCCGGTCAGTTTGATTGAATAGTATTTATCCTGGCCGCCGGCCGGGGATGTTCTGTAGAGGTTGATGATGCAGTCGACTTCTTCTTGTTCATGCAAGGCGGTTGCCAACAGTGGTGAGGCTTTATCAATGTTTTTGGTGATCATGATGGGCATGTGTTGACCCCGCCCATTTGACGTTCCGCCATCGTTGCCCGCGATCATGTTGTGCGAGTAGGCCAGCACCATGATTTCATCTTCATGGCCGATTTGGCATTTGTTGCCAATAGAACTGATGCTGGAACAACCGGCGGAAATCAGACCTTGTCTGTTGCCCGTTATGCTCATGTAACTAATGCTCGCCACGAATATATCCTTTTAGTGGGTGATCATCGTGTATCAAGAGATGCTCGGAGACAGGAGTTTATGGGGTTTATCTGTTGAGTTGATTGTTGAGATGGAAAACAGAACCGTCCTACGTTCACTCGGATAATCCGACTACAGAAGTTGCCCATGATTAACGCATGCACGCAAAAAACCCGCAAAGCTGCGGGTTTTTTATGACTTGAATTTAGTTACTTCGGTTTTGGTTCATCAAACCCACGCTGCTCAATCACGCGAAATACGTCGTTGATATCCTGGAGCAAAATCCGCGCGATGTTGGTGACGGTGTTGATGTCGTTTTCGGCGTAGTCGGGGAGGCTGGTGCAGGCCATGAGGTTGAGGTATTTGAGCACGGCGTTGAGGCGTTTGCTGAGGCAGTTGTGCAGTTCCCGAATGGGCGCGTTGGCGTCGATGTGGAGCACAGGGTAGTCGGTTGCGAGTTGGGACATTGGGGTGAAACGGCGGGGCGGGTTTTCATTTGTCATGGGGCTCCCTCATTGCACAGGCTGTTTTCCTACAAGATTTTCAGACGTTGATTTAAGCAATCTCACCGGTATCGAAACGTATTTCCCTGGCGCGCAAAAAACCATCATCACCTGAGCCCCGCCACCGGAACTTCTCCTGCGGCTGATGTCAATCTGATAGCCTTTCGCGGCGCTCAGAAATGCAGTTAAAGCAGTGCCAGGCTGTTCCTGGTCAATCATGGAAGTGTGAAATGAGACTAGTCCTTGCCGTTTTATTGATGTTCAGTGGTTACGCTTTCGCCAGTTGCGGCAACATTGCTGACAACGATCAGCGCGCTTACTGCATGGCGAAAAACAATGGCCAGAGCTGCGGCAATATCCAGAATTCGGATTTGAAAGCGGCGTGTGTTGCCGAGATGAATGGCGGCTCCTGCGGCAACATCAGCGACAACGACCAGCGCGCTTACTGTATGGCGAAAAACAATGGCCAGAGCTGCGGCAATATCCGGGATTCAGATTTGAAAGCGGCGTGTGTTGCCGAGATGAACGGCGGTTCCTGCGGCAATATTTCCGACAATGACCAGCGTGCGCTGTGCGCGGCGAAGCAGAACGGTCAGAGCTGCGGCAATATTCGTGACAGTGATTTGCGCAGTCAGTGTGAGGCGCAGAAGTAGGCAGGGATGGTGAGGGTGGCGGGAGGTTTTGGGGCCACTGCGCGACCCAACGGGGGCGAGCCCCCTCGCCACAGGTTTGATATTCGCGGAAAGATTTGAGCAGGCATAAAAAAGCCCCGGGTTAACGGGGCTGTTTTTTATGTGCTTCGGCTATTGCGCACGGTGGGTGCTGTGTTTCGGCCCGGCGAGTGCCCAGGCGATCAGGCCAAACAGTGGCACAAACACGATCACGACGATCCACACGCCTTTGTTGTCGACCTTGCTGCCGCTCTTGATCACTTTGTTGATTGCCCACAATTCAATAATTACCAGTACTGCCGCGAGCGCGATCCAGACGTATTCGATTTGCATTAGCCACCTCCTGAGTGTCATGTCGTTAGGTAGGCGAAGGCGGGCAGGGTTCATTAAATTTGTGAATTGAGCGCGAGTTTCGGGGATAGGAAAGCAAATCCCCCAAGACAACCTCAACCCTGTGGCGAGCGGGCTTGCCCGCGTTGGGTCGCGCAGCGGCCCTGATACATGCAACTGCGGAGCGTCAGTTGCACCGCGGGCAATGATTTTGCGACTGCTGCGCAGTCGAACGGGGGCAAGCCCCCTCGCCACAGGGTGTTTATATTGCTGCAGATGTGTGTTTAGCCAGCGGAAAGAGCCGGGGTACGCGGCGGAATCTGGCGTTTTGACCCGGTCGCCTCAAACGCTGCAGCCAACCGTAACAACACCGAATCATCGTAAGCACGCCCGGCAAACGTCAGCCCGACCGGCATGCCAATATCTGCCATCACACCCATCGGCACAGTCACCGTTGGCACGCCCAAATGGCGGATCGCCAAATTACCGTTGGCCACCCAAACCCCGTTGCTCCAGGCAATGTCCGCCGACGCAGGATTCACATCCGCATCCGCCGGCCCGACATCGGCCACCGTCGGGAACAACACCGCGTCCAGTCCCAGCCGATCCATCCAGTCTTCCAAATCCAGCTTGCGCGTCTGCTCCAGTCCGCGCAGGCCGTCCGGCACGGTGCTGATCTGGTCCCACGGGGTGATGCCGCGCTCGGCCATGCGCACGTATTCGTCCATGCCCGCCGCCAAGTCGCCCTCGCGATTGGGCAGGGTGCCGGGGTCGTGCGGGAAGATCAGTGGGCCATCGACGTCGGCCAGACGGTTCAGTTTCGGATCACCGTTGGCCTGCAGGAAATCATCAAACGCCCACGCCGTCAGGTCCCACAACTCGTGGTGCAAAAACTCCTTGGACACGATGCCGCGATTGAACACGGTCGGCGCGCCCGGACGATCGCCTTCGCAGTTGGACACCAGCGGAAAGTCGACTTCAACCACTTCAGCACCAGCCGCTTCGAGCGCCTGACGAGCCTGTTTCCACAGGGCGATGACCGACTCGCGCGTGTTGATCCGCTGCCCCGTCGGGCCGCCGATGCCCGGCGCCTCGGAGGTGCCTGCGTCAGCGTCGGCGTTGATGTACATGCGCGGCACACCGAGACGTTTGCCGGCCAGCGCTTCGGGTTTCGCGGCAAGTTCGGCGTACGACACCGGGCGCACCGAAGCCACGCTCGGGATCGGCACCCACGGCTGCATGCGCCACAAGTCGCCACGGGTTTCGGTGTCTTCGGCGACCACCACATCCAGCACTTCCAGCAGGTCGGCCATGGTCCGGGCGAACGGCACGACCACGTCCATGGTCGGCGTCAACGGCCAGTTGCCGCGCACCGAAATCACCCCGCGCGATGGCGTGTAGGCGCACAGGCCATTGTTGGAGGCCGGGCCGCGACCGCTGGACCAGGTTTCTTCCGCCAGACCGAATGCCGCGAAACTGGAAGCGGTGGCTGTGCCGGCGCCATTCGATGAGCCGGAGGCAAAAGGCGCAGTGAGGTAATCGGCGTTGTACGGGCTCTCGGCGCGGCCATAGACCCCGCGCTGCATGCCGCCATTGGCCATCGGCGGCATGTTGGTTTTGCCCAGGCAAATCGCCCCGGCGCCGCGCAGGCGTTCGACGGTAAACGCATCGCGATAGGCGACCAGATCCGCGAACGCCGGGCTGCCCGAGGCGGCGGTCAAACCTTTGACCAAATAGCTGTCCTTGGCTGTGTAGGGAATGCCATCGAGCGGGCCCAGCGTTTGACCTTTGGCGCGACGGGCGTCGGCCGCTTTTGCCTCATTGAGGGCTTCGGGGTTGCGCACCACCACGGCATTGAGGGCAGTGGCGGTGTCGGCGCCATCGTAGGCGTCGATTCGCGCCAGATAGGCCTGCACCAACTCAACCGCCGTGGTCTGGCCCGATTCGAGCGCAGCGCGCAGCTCGGCAATGGAAACCTCGGTGACCTCGATCATGTTGTTCTCTCAAATTGGCTGTTCGTAAAGGGACGGGTGCACCGCGTGGGGTGCCAGCGTCCGGGAAATCTCAGTGCGCTATTTAACACCAAGCCGCGCAATAGAGGCAGCGCCGTGAGGGCAGAGAAAGTTGTGTCACATGAAGATACAAAACTGTCGCATTTGTTAACAATTGCTGTTCACAAATGAGAATGATTCGTTAATATGCCGGGCAAAGCGTAAACCCTTTGCCCTGCATCAAGCGCCTCACGCCTGAAGGTTGGCCTGCAAAGTCGATACGTCTCCTTTCCCTTTGCAGGATCTTCGAGATGCTTCGTTCGTTCACACCCACGTTCACCGGTGCCCTGGCGCTCAGCTTTTCCGCGGTTGTCATGGCCGAGACCCCACCGACGGAACCGCCAAAACCCCAAGATGGCGCAGGCCAGTTGACCCTCGGGAATGTGAACATCAACGCCGAAGCGGGCATCGCTGGCAGCTCCACCACCGAAGGCACCGGCTCCTACACCACCGGCGCGATGACCACCGCGACCAAACTGCCGTTGTCGATTCGCCAGACCCCGCAATCGGTCAGCGTCATCACGCGCCAGCGCATGGATGACCAGGGCATGAACGACGTCAACGACGTGGTCAAATACGCGCCCGGCCTGACCCTGCGCAAGTTCGGCGGCGACCGTCAGCAGTTTCTCGCGCGCGGTTTCACCATCGATAACCTGATGTACGACGGCCTGCCGACCAGCCTCAGCACCTTCACGCTCGACACCATTACCGGCGCCGACCTGGCGATGTACGACCGCGTCGAAGTGGTGCGCGGCGCGACGGGCCTGATGACCGGCGCCGGTAGCCCCTCGGCAACCTTGAACCTGGTGCGGAAGCGTCCGACCGCGACGCCGCAAGTGAGCATCACCACCAGCGCCGGCAGTTGGGATCGCTACCGCACTGAAGTCGACGCCTCGAACAAACTCAACGAGGCCGGCACCCTTCGTGGTCGCGTCGTCGCAGCTTATGAAGACGACAAAAGCTACATCGACGTCCGCGACAAACAGCGCCAAACCTTTTACGGCGTGCTGGAAGCGGACCTGAGCGACTCGACCACGTGGACCCTCGGCGCCTCCAAGCAGCGTGACGACGCCACCTCTGACTGGGGCAGCTTGCCTTCCGGGCGCAATGGCGAAGACTTGAACCTGCCGCGCTCGACGTTCCTCAGCAACGACTGGGCTTACTGGGATCGCGACAGCGTTTCGATGTTCACCGACCTGACCACGCGCTTCGACAACGGCTGGACCTCGCAACTCGCGTTCGCGAAGATCTGGGCCGAATCCAACACCTTCTCCAGCTACTTGAACCCGGCAGCCGGCGGCGGTTTTACCCAGTCTTCGGGTCAGTACGACACCACCGACGTGCAAACCAACCTCGACGGCTCGCTGTCGGGCCCGTTCCAATTGTTTGGGCGCGAACACGAGCTGACGATTGGTGCGAGCCGGCGGCAGGAAAAGTTCGATCAGAAGGGTGGTTTCTGGAACGCGGCGACGCCGGTCGATATCTACAACTTCGATCACAGCGTGATTGAAAAGCCTGACATCGCCAATCGCCAACCCTACGAAAGCCGCAACACCGCAACCGAGCAAGGCATTTACGCGGCCGCGCGCTTCAACCCGATCGACCCGTTGCACGTCATCATCGGCAGCCGTTTGAGCTGGTACGACTACGACAACCGCTCGGGCGCCGGCGACTACAAAGTCACCCAGGAAGTCACGCCGTACGCCGGCATCATCTACGACCTGAACGACACGTACTCGGTCTACGCCAGCTACACCGAAATCTTCAAGCCACAAACCCAGCAAGACGTCAGTGGCGCCGTGCTCGACCCGATGACCGGCGAGAGCTACGAAATCGGCCTTAAAGGTGAATACTTCAACGGCGGTTTGAACGCTTCTGTCGCGCTGTTCGACATGACCCAGGAAAACCGCGCCTACGCGATTCCTGATCAACCGGCGAGCTGCCGCGCCACCAACCGCACCTGCTACGAAGCCGCCGGCGAAGTCCGCAGCCGCGGCATCGACACCGAAATCAGCGGCGCACTCACCCCTAACTGGCAAGCCTCGGCGGCGTACACCTTGGTGCTGAGCCAATACGTCAAGGACCGCACTTACGACAAAGGTGAGTTGTTCGCGCCGAATCAACCGAAGCACTTGTTCAAAGCCGCGACCACCTACCACTTGCCGGGCAACCTGGAAAAGGCTCGCATCGGCGCCAACGTACTCGGGCAGAGTTCGACCTACGGCCGCGTCGGCACCGGCCACGCCGAGCAGGATGCTTACGCGGTGGTGGGCCTGATGGCCGGCTACGAAATCGACGAGCACTGGGACGCGCGGGTCAACCTGAACAATGTCTTTGACGAGAAATACTGGCAGGGCATCCCGACCGCCAGCGGCAGCGGCACTTATGGCGATCCGCGCAACGTGATGTTCTCGTTGAAGTGGACGCTTTGATGCAGAGTTATGAATTAACAAGCTAGCGCGGCAACTTCAGAAACCCCGGTCATTGATCGGGGTTTCTTTTTTTAAGCGGGGCAGGGGGTTTCTCGTCAGGCGGAAAGTCGGTACTACTAATCACTGCGAACCAATCCGCATAAGGCGTATTGCGCACCTGTCGCCGATTAAAGTCAGGCTCACCGTCCGCCCACCAAACCGGCCCGCGCTCGCCGAGCGCCACTTTGGCCGCCTGCACATGAGCCCGCGCAGCCTTCATCTGCGCCGGATCGCCAGACGCTTTTGCCGCTTTGACCTCACGGCGCGCCGCCATCAGCTCGTCGACCCAACCTTGTCGCTCAGCTTCACTCAGCGAAGGATTGCTGCAGCGCCACAACTGGCCTTTCACCACAAAATAACGCCCGTCAGGCGTGGTCGGGTGCATCAGCGCCAGTACATCAATTTGAACTCAGGCTGACCGCCCAGCCTCGAGCCATCGGGGCGCGGCGTTCGCGATAAACGCTCACTGCAACAGGTGGTTGATGACGGCGTGCGATTCGCAGCACTCCCCACAACATCGCCAAGGCTACTGCCATCCAGGCCGCGATCATGCTGAAGATTGTCATTGCAAGGCTCATAAATTCCTCCACTGCTTTGTCGTCTTCTTGCTCTCCTTATAGGTGACCCTGGGTTTTTCAGGGGATTCAAATTTTCTGCATTTGGATTAATTCACCCGCGCCAGCGCCGTGCTCGCGCGCAACGTCACCTCGAACGGCAACACCACATGCCGCTGCGCAATCGGCTGCTTCTCGATCAGCGCGATGAGCATTTCCACGGCTTTCTGGCCGAAGACTTCGGCGGGTTGGGTGATGGTGGTCAGCGGCGGGTCGCAGTAAGCGGCGAACGGGATGTCGTCGAAGCCGACCAGTGAAACGTCTTCGGGCACGCGCAAGCCTTGTTGTTTGATCTGCTTCAGCGCGCCGATGGCCATTTCATCGTTTTCGCAGAACAGCGCGGTAGGGCGCTCGGGCAATCGCAACATCGCCGCCGCGCCGTCGTCGCCGGCCTGCAAACTGAAGTCGCCGTGGCAGATCAGTTCGGGGTCGCACGTGAGGCCGGCGTCGCGCAATGCATCCTGATAACCGGCGACGCGCTCGCGGGTCAGCGGGCTGCTTTTCGGGCCTTTGATCAGGCCGATGCGCCGGTGGCCGAGGCTGATCAGGTGTTCGGTCATGGCTTTCGCGGCGGCGCGGTTGTCGAGGCTGATGGTCGGGTGGCGGCCGCCCTGAATCACTTCGCAGGCGTTGACGATCGGCGGCAATTCGGCGTTGGGCGCGGACGCTTCGAATGGGTCGTAGGCGCGC
>NZ_MKGS01000169.1:0-34652 GCF_002836905.1 Pseudomonas sp. 43NM1
GTGTTGCCCACCGCCGCAACCACCGGGCTCGGCGCCGCTGCCGCAACGTTGCTGCCGACACTGCTGACCGCGCCGCCCACCTGCGTCAGCAAGCCATTGACCGGAGCGCCGAGGCCGGTGGCCGCGCCGACTTGTTGAGTCACCGCAGTGACGCCGCTGGTGACCGGGTTGAGTGCCGCGCCTACCGTGCCGCCGACGCTGGCGAGTGCAGCGGTCGGCGCCAGGTCTGGCGCACTTGAGCCACCCAGTGCGCCGCCAATCGATGCCACCGCGCCGCCGACTGCGCCGAGGTTGACGCCACCTGCGCTGACCACCGCATTGGTATTGCCGGCGTCCAGACCCGCGCCGACGTTCGCCACTGCACCGCCGACGGTTTGCAGCAGCCCCGAGTTGCCGAGGCCGCCGGGGCCAGTGCTCGCCACCAGGCCACCGGCCGTTCCGGCGGTGGTCGCGACGTTGGTCAACGCTGTGCCCGCGAGATTGGTCACTGGGTTGCCGTTGCCGGCCGCAGTCACTTTGCCGCCCAAATCAGCCACTGCCGTGCTGACGTTGCTGACCAGCGTGTTCACCGGATTACCCAGGCCGGTAGCGCTGCCGACTTTGCTGACCAGTCCTTCGGTCAGTGTCACGACGGGCACCAGCACTTTGTTGCCGACGCCGTTGGACAGGGTGCCCAGCGGACCGGTGCTGGTGGCGACGTTCAAGGTATCGCCGAGCATGCTGACTTTTTCGCCGACGCCGCCGAGCACTGGCGTGACTTTGCTGACGACACCGCCGACCAGTGGAATCGCGCTGGTGGCCGTGGCCAGTTTGCCGCTGATGTCGGTGACGCCGTTGCCGGCATCGGACACCACGTTGCCGACGATGGCGGTGGTTTTGGTCATGGCCATAGGATCTTTGCCGAGTTGGCCGAGGCCGGTGTCGAGCCCGCCACCGATGCTGTTGACGACATTGCCGGTGGTAGTGAGGGCGCTTTGCACCACGCCGCCGACCACGGGCAGGTTTGCGGTTGAATCACCAATGCCGGTGACGCCATCGCCCACGCCGCTAATGGTTTTACCGAGGTCGGAGACGACGGTGCTGGTGACCAACGTCGGGACGGTTGTGCCGCCGTCAGTTCCGCCAGGGCCATCGGTGCCGCCAGTGCCGCCGGTTCCGCCAGTGCCGCCAGTGCTACCGGTTCCGCCGGTTCCGCCGGTATTACCAGTGCCGCCAGTTCCTCCAGTTCCGGCAGTGCCGTCCGTTCCACCGCCAGTTCCGCCAGTGCCGCCGGTACCACCCGTGCCATCCGTGCCACCGCCAGTGCCGCCCGTGCCACCTGTTCCAGCGGTGCCGTCCGTTCCACCGCCAGTTCCGCCAGTTCCGCCAGTCCCATCGGTCCCGCCAGTTCCCGCCGTCCCGTCAGTTCCGCCCGCCGCGCCACCGGTGCCGCCGGTGCCGTCAGTTGCACCGCTACCGGCGCCGCTGCCACCGGCGGTATCCGTCGCGCCAGCTGAGGAACTGCCGGACGTGCTGCGATGACCGCCACCGCCGCTGCTGCAACCGGTCAGGCCGAGAGAAAGGATCAATGCCACTGCTATTGCCGATTTGCACCACACTTGAGTTTTCATGAGAGTGATTCCTTGCACCTGAAACAACGTTCGCTGTCTTCGATGGCTGGCCGGTTCTGTCGCCGGCAATACCTTCGTCCGTTGCCTGTATCTCAATCCCGGCGGTGCTTCGTGGCCATTCTCAAGTTGGTATTAAGCCTTTCATGTAGCGCAGGCGAATGCGCCCTAAGGACTAATACCTAGGGCGTAAATCGGCGGATTGGTTTCAGTGAAAGTCGTTGCAAATCAACGAGCGGAGTTTTCTACAGGGCAGGGCGAGGGAGGGGAGAAAACCTTGGATATAGTCGCAATTACAGGGGGGCCGTGATCGTTCCCATGCGCGTGGGAACGATCTTTAACGATCATCAGGTCAGCGGTTGCCAGTGGCCAAGCATGTGCTCCAAGTCCCCGGCGCCCACCAGACGCAAATCGCCACTCGACGCCGCCGCACTCGCCAGCAACGTCACCTCGCTGGGCAACCGCACCGGTTTGTGAAACTGCACGGCGATTTCGACGTTCGCCGTCGGCAGCTGCTCGGCCAGCGCCGCCAGCGTGCGCGCCTTGTTCCACAAGCCATGGGCAATCGCCGTGGGAAAGCCGAACAGCTTGGCACTCGCGGCGCTGAGGTGGATCGGGTTGTAATCCCCCGAGACCTTGGCGTACTGCCGACCAATGTCTGCCGGCGCCTTCCAGTGCGCCACTTCAATCAGCTCCAGCGTCGCGGCCACTTCATCCTCGACCGGCTCGCCCTCAAGCTTGACCCCGCGACACAACATCCGGCTTTCAGCCTCCCACAACGTGCCCAACTGATCGTCCAGCGTGGTGATCAGATCGAACGTCGCACCTTTGGCGTGCGCTTGCAGGTTCTGCACCTGAACGCTGACCCGCGCACGGCTCACCGCGCCCATCGGTCGCAACACCCGAATCCGATTGCTCAGGTGTATCAGCCCCAACAACGGGAACGGAAACTCCTTGGCCGTGAGCAATTGCATCTGCAAGGCAAACGCCAGAATGTGCGGATAGGTCGGCGGCAGCAGCCCGTCGTCGGCGAAACCGCAGACTTTGCGATAGGCCGTCAGGCTTTGTGGATCAACGTCGACCCAGCAGCGCAAACCCTTGTCGGGCAAAGTGGTGCCGGTGATTTTTCGTCGGGTCGCCGCGTGCACATACAGCGCGGACAGGCTCGGTTCGCGGTCGAGAGTTTGCCAGTCGATCGTCATCGCTACGCTCCCAAAACACTTTGTCCACAAACCCGCAGCGCCTGCCCGGTAAACGCGCCGGTGCCCGGTTGCGCGAGCCACGCCACAGCTTCGGCGACGTCTTGCGGCAAACCGCCCTGGCCCAGCGAACTCATGCGACGCCCGGCTTCGCGCAGGGCGAACGGAATGTGCGCGGTCATCTGGGTTTCGATAAACCCCGGCGCCACGGCGTTGATGCTGATCCCGCGTTCGTGCAGCAACGGCGCCCAGGACTCGGCCAAACCGATCAATCCGGCCTTGCTCGCGGCGTAATTGGTTTGCCCGCGATTGCCGGCAATGCCGCTGATCGAGGCGAGCAGAATCACCCGGCCGTTATCGCGCAAGGTCCCGGCGTCGAGCAGCGCTTTGGTCAGCACTTGCGGCGCATTGAGGTTGACCGCGAGCACCGCATCCCAGAATTCCGGGGTCATGTTGGCCAGGGTTTTGTCGCGGGTGATGCCGGCGTTGTGCACGACGATATCGATGCCGTCCGGCAGGTGCTCGATCAACTGCGCGGCGGCGTCGTCGGCGCAAATATCCAGGGTGACGCTGCGCCCGCCGAGGCGTGCGGCGAGCGCTTCGAGGTCGGCTTTGGCCTGCGGCACATCCAGCAGAATCACCTCGGCGCCATCGCGGGCGAGGGTTTCGGCGATGGACGCGCCGATCCCGCGTGCGGCACCAGTGACCAGCGCTTTGCGCCCGGACAATGGCCGCGTCCAGTCTTCAACCGGCGTCGCGCACGCGCTCAGGCGAATCACCTGACCGGAAACAAACGCACTTTTCGGTGAAAGGAAAAACCTCAGCGGGCCTTCCAGTTGATCCTCGGCGCCGTCGCCAACGTAGATCAACTGCAACGTGCCGCCGCCGCGCAATTCCTTGGCCAGCGAACGGCTGAAACCTTCCAGTGCGCGCTGGGCGCTGGCGGCAAACGGGTCGCTGAGGTGTTGCGGATCACGTCCGAGAATCACCAGATGCGCGCTGTGATCGAGGTTTTTCATCAGCGGCTGGAAAAATTCGCGCAGTTGCTTGAGGTGTTCGGTTTGCAGCAGTTGGCTGGCATCAAACACCACGGCTTTGATTTTCGGGCCGTGGCCGGGAATCCACGCGGTGGCCAGGGACGGCTCGGTGCCGTAGCTGTAAATCGCGTCGGTCAGGCGGTTGGCGAAGGCGCCGACTTTTTCCGCCAGCGGTCCGCCGCCAAGCAGCAGTGCGCCCTCGACGGGCCGCAGGCGCCCGGCTTGCCAGCGCTCCAGTCGAACCGGCGACGGCAAGCCGAGGGCCCCGACCAAACGATGGCCGACGGACGAATTGGCGAAGTCGATATAACGGTCTGACATGGAACGCTCTCCGATAGCTGGGGTTCAAAGTGTGGACCATGAATGGCGATCAGTCGTTCGATCCACGAGATAAGGCCTACGCTTGATCACCAATGATTGATGTGTAGCAGGCCTTTCGGCGACATGCGGACCTTGTGGGAGCTGAGCTTGCTCGCGATGCAATGCAATGTGTCAGTCAGCGCAATTTTGTCTGGCAGACCGCCATCGCGAGCAAGCTCGGCTCCCACAAGGGTTTGGTCACAGGGTTTGGTTAATTTTCGGATTTTCACAAGGAGCTTTTCATGACTCAGCTGCGCCGCGTCGCGATTATTGGCGGTAACCGGATTCCTTTCGCCCGCTCCAACGGGCCCTACGCCACCGCCAGTAACCAGGCGATGCTCACCGCAGCGCTCGAAGGTTTGATCGAACGCTACAACCTGCATGGCCTACGCATTGGCGAAGTGGCGGCGGGGGCGGTGCTCAAGCATTCCCGTGACTTCAACCTGACCCGCGAGTGCGTGCTCGGCTCGCGGCTGTCGCCGACCACCCCGGCCTACGACATCCAGCAAGCCTGCGGCACCGGGCTGGAAGCGGCGTTGCTGGTGGCGAATAAAATCGCCCTCGGGCAGATCGATTGCGCAATTGCCGGCGGCGTCGACACCACGTCCGACGCGCCGATCGGCATCAACGAAGGCCTGCGACGGATTCTCCTGCAGGCCAATCGCGCGAAAACCACGGGCGACAAACTCAAGACTTTCCTGCAATTGCGCCCCGGCCATTTGATCCCCGAATTCCCGCGCAACGGCGAGCCGCGCACCGGGCTGTCGATGGGCGAGCATTGCGAGTTGATGGCGCAGACCTGGAATATCCCGCGCGACGAGCAGGATCAACTGGCGCTGGAAAGCCATCAGAAACTCGCCGCGTCCTATGCCGAAGGCTGGCACAACGATTTGATCACGCCGTTTCTCGGCCTCACACGCGACAACAACCTACGCCCGGACCTGACGCTGGAGAAGCTCGCTGCGCTGAAACCGGCGTTCGAGAAAAGTGCCAAAGGCACGATGACGGCGGGCAACTCGACGCCGCTCACCGATGGCGCCTCGCTGGTGTTGTTGGGCAGTGAGGAATGGGCGAAGGAACGCGGCTTGCCGATCCTCGCGTATCTGCGCGACGGCGAGGCGGCGGCGGTGGATTTTGTCAACGGCGCCGAAGGCCTGTTGATGGCGCCGGTGTATGCGGTGCCGCGCTTGCTGGCGCGCAACGGCCTGACATTGCAGGACTTCGATTACTACGAAATCCATGAAGCCTTCGCCGCTCAGGTGCTGTGCACGTTGAAGGCCTGGGAAGACCCGCAATATTGCAAAACCCGCCTCGGCCTCGACGCGCCGCTGGGCTCGATCGACCGCAGCCGCCTCAACGTCAAAGGCAGTTCGCTGGCCGCCGGGCATCCATTCGCGGCAACGGGCGGGCGCATCGTCGCCAACCTGGCGAAGCTGCTCGACGCGGCGGGCAAGGGCCGTGGCTTGATTTCGATCTGCGCGGCCGGCGGCCAAGGCGTCACCGCGATCATCGAGCGCTAAGCCTCAGCTCATGAATCGGCTGGATTAGTGGAGAACCTGTGGCGAAGGGGCTTGCCCCCGTTGGGTCGCGCAGCGGCCCCAAAACCTTAAACCACGATGTGTCAGGTACACCGCGTGGAATGGTTTTGCGACTGCTGCGCAGCCGAACGGGGGCAAGCCCCCTCGCCACACAAGCCTTCATGAAAGCCCGCTCACCCCACAAGCCCTCATACAAGCCCGCTCGCCACACAAGCCTCCTTATCAGAAGCTCCCTTGCTGCCATGTTCTCTATGCCCGAGATAATTTCCCAGCCAACGGAATTGTGTTTGTCAGCCAGGGTTGAGTTGGCCTAAGGTCGGCGTTATCTGCCGTCCTGCGACATAAGGCCTGCCAATGACGTCCAACGGACAAATCTCCCTCGAACGCTCGATCCCGGCAATCACAGTGTTGCCGCGACCATTATTCGCGCGGGTCGAAAGCCTGAATGCCGGTTCATGGACGCCGCCGCATCGCCACGATTGGGTGCAATTTTCTTACGCCATCAGTGGCGTGCTCGGCGTGCACACCGCCGAGGGCAGTTTTTTCGCGCCGCCACAGTGGGGCATTTGGATTCCGGCGGATCTGGAGCATCAAGTCGTCACCTCGATGCGCGCCGAAATGCGCAGCCTGTATGTGCGCCGCGAAGATTGCGCGTGGGCCGACGGGCGTTGTCGGGTGCTTGAAGTGACGCCGCTGGCCCGCGAGCTGATCAAGAGCTTTTGCCAGTTGCCGGCGGAGTATCCGCAGGGCGACAGCCAGGAAGCGCGGCTGGTCAATGTGCTGCTGGATCAATTGGCGAATTTGCCTGAAGTGGCGTTTTCCCTGCCGTTGCCCCGGCATGAACGGCTGCTGGGGTTGTGCAACGAACTGATTGAAAATCCCGATCAGCAGGTGACGTTGCAGGCGTGGGCGGGGCGTATGGGCACGTCGGAGAAAACCCTGATGCGCCTGTTCCAGCGTGAAACCGGTTTGAGTTTTCGTGGTTGGCGCCAGCGTATGCGGCTGTTGTCCTCGCTGAGTTTGCTGGAGGAGGGCGACAGCGTGACCAACGCCGCGCTGGCGTGCGGGTACGACTCGACGTCAGCGTTTATTGCGGCGTTTCGCGGATTGTTCGGGTTTACCCCAGGGGAATTGTTTCGCCAGTGAGGCAGCCTTCGCGGGCAAGCCTCGTTCCTGCTGGGTTTGCGGTGATCGTTCCCACGCGGAGCATGGGAACGATCAAGCGCTGTTTGTTTTCAGGTCCGGAACCGTCGAACCAACCCATCCAGCTCGCTCGACAACCCGGCCAGACTCTGCGAATCCAGGCGCGCCGAGTTCGCCAGTTCCGCGACCAATTGCGCATCGCCATGAATCTGGCTGATGTGCCGGTTGATGTCCTCTGCGACTTGATGCTGCTCTTCCGCCGCCGTCGCAATCTGCGTGTTCATGTCGCGAATCACATCCACCGACTCACGAATCAGCCCGAAGCTGCTGCGCGCCTCACCGATCCGCGTCACCGATTGTTGCGACACTTGCAGACTCGCGTGCATTTGCTGCGTCACCTGGCTGGTGCGCTTGGCCAGGTTGCCGAGCAAACCGTCGATTTCCGCTGTCGAGTCCGCAGTACGTTTCGCCAATGCGCGCACTTCATCCGCGACCACCGCAAACCCGCGGCCCTGTTCACCGGCGCGGGCCGCTTCGATCGCGGCATTCAGCGCCAGCAAGTTAGTCTGTTCGGCAATCGAGCGAATGGTCCCCAGAATCGACTGAATGTCATTGCTGTCGCGTTCCAGTTGCTGCATCGACTGCGCCGACGATTCGATTTCCTGACTCAGACGATCAACGCTGCTCACCGCCGCATCAATTTGTTGCTGACCTTCACGCGCCTGGCGCTGACCGCTGTCGGCCGACTCGGCAGCCTGGCTGCACGAACGCGCGACTTCGTTGGCGGTGGCAACCATTTCGTGGAACGCCGTGGACACCATGTCCACCGCTTCACGCTGACGCCCGGCCGCTTCGGCCATGTCGCTGGAAACCTGGGTCGAGCTCTGCGACGTGGCGAGAATCCTGTTCGCCGCGCCGCCGATGCTTTGGATCAGGTTACGAATCGCCGAGAGGAACTGGTTGAACCAGTTGGCCAGTTGCGCGGTTTCGTCGCTGCCACGGATTTCGAGGTTTTTGGTCAAGTCGCCTTCGCCCTGGGCGATGCCTTCCAGACCGCTGGCGACGCTGCGGATCGGCCGCACGATGAGGCTGGCGAAACTGGCGCCGACAATCGCGAAAAACACCGCCAGCACCGCCGCGATGATCGCGATCAGCCAAGTCAGTTGCGTGGCCGAACTCATCACGTCGTTCTGCTTGATCAGGCCGATAAAGGTCCAGCCCAGTTGCTCCGACGGCCAGACGTTGGCCATGTAGCGCTCGCCGTTGAGCTCGACTTCCACCAGACCTTTGCCGGCCTTGGCCAGTTGCGCATAACCTTCGCCGAGGCTGCCGAGTGCCTTGAAGTTGTGCTCCGGCATCTTCGGATCGACCAGAATGGTCCCGTTGTTTTCCAGCAACATCAGGTAACCGGTTTCGCCGAGTTTGATCTGTTTGACGATTTCCGTGAGCTGCTTGAGCGTCACGTCGATGCTGACCACGCCGCCGTTGTTGCCCAGTTTGTTGTCGATGGTGCGCACGGTGCTGACGTAAGTCGCGTCGTCCTGCGCCCAGTAATACGCTTCGGTACGAAACGGTTTGCCCGGTTTCGCTTGTGCGGCTTTGTACCAGGGACGCTGGCGCGGGTCGTAATTGTTGAGTTTGGCGTCGTCCGGCCACGACACATAGCCGCCGGCGGCTGTGCCGACGATTGCGTAGGCGTAGGACGGATGGCTGTTGCCCAGATCCTGCAAGACCGCGAAGACGTTTTTGTCCATCTCGCCTTGCGCAATGCTCTCGGCATTGGCCGCCATGTAGGTCTTGAGGCTGTCGTCGGTGTTTTTGATCAGCGGTTGCGACGCCAGGTAATCGACGTTCTGGCTGATGCCGTCGAAAAACAATTGCATCGCATTGCTGACCTGACGAATCTCACGGCCGCTGCTGTCGACAAAATTGTCCTTGGCATCGCTGCGCAAGTTCATCACCACGAGGGTGGCGACCAGCACCACGGGCAAGCAGGCGATGACAGCAAACGCCCAGGTCAACTTCTGTTTAATGTTCATCCGCGCTCCAGATTTTCTTGTAGGCCCACGCAGTGCAGATGACTCGCGGATTATTGGCAGGCGAAAACGGTGTTGCTCGAAACCTTGGCTTCGACTCGGATCCCTGAGCGCGGCATGGTCTTTTTTTGTCGGAGACGATTGTCGGAAAAATCCTTTTCTCACTGAGGATTTCGGCTGCAATCGCCGTAAATTAAGCGCTCTGGCGAAAAAACCTACGAACGGCGAGGACGAAGATGTCAGCCTCTGTCGCCAATGCCTGCACATCCCTGCGCCAACAAATGGCGGCGTGTCGGCTATGATCTGCATCGGTCGTAATCGGCGCAGGGTTTGTCGGATAAAACCGGCACATTGTGTGCTTCAGATTGTTGTTGGGAACGTTCATAGGTCGGCAACCCCTCCCCGAGGCGCGAGGATTGCCGTATAACGAATGACTTTCGCGTGTTTGGTAATAAAGGACCCACAATAAAAGCTGATGAAGACTCCAAAACGCATTGAACCCCTGATCGAGGACGGTCTGGTCGACGAGGTGCTGCGCCCACTCATGAGTGGTAAAGAAGCAGCTGTTTATGTGGTGCGCTGCGGTAACGAGCTACGCTGCGCGAAGGTCTACAAGGAGGCGAATAAACGTAGTTTCCGCCAGGCGGCCGAGTACCAGGAAGGCCGCAAGGTGCGCAACAGCCGACAGGCGCGTGCGATGGCCAAGGGCTCCAAGTTCGGCAAGAAAGAAACCGAGGACGCCTGGCAGAACGCCGAAGTGGCGGCCCTGTTTCGTCTGGCCGGTGCCGGTGTGCGAGTGCCCAAGCCGTATGACTTCCTTGAAGGCGTACTGCTGATGGAACTGGTCGCCGACGAATATGGCGATGCCGCGCCGCGTCTGAACGACGTTGTGCTGGAACCGGATCAGGCCCGCGAATATCACGCGTTCCTGATTACCCAGATCGTGCTGATGTTGTGTACCGGTCTGGTGCACGGTGACCTGTCGGAGTTCAACGTGCTGTTGACCCCGACCGGCCCGGTGATCATCGACCTGCCGCAAGCGGTGGATGCGGCGGGCAACAACCACGCGTTCACCATGCTCGAACGGGACGTCGGCAACATGGCTTCGTACTTCGGACGGTTTGCCCCGGAGTTGAAGAAGACCAAGTACGCCAAGGAAATGTGGGCGCTGTATGAAGCCGGCACCTTGCACCCGGCGAGCATCCTGACGGGTGAGTTCGACGAGCCGGAAGAACTGGCGGACGTCGGCGGCGTGATTCGCGAAATCGAGGCTGCACGCCTCGACGAAGAGCGTAAGCAAGCGGTACGCGCAGCTGACGACGCGCCACCGAGCAAAACCGAAGAACCGCCGCCACCCTGGATGCAGTGATCGGTTAAACAAAAACCCGGCTCCGGCCGGGTTTTTTGTCGGCGCCCCAAAATCCCATGCACCGAAGATCCCCTTTAGGAGCGAGCTTGCTCGCGATAGCGGTGGGTCAGTTGATGAGATTTTGGATGTGCGGACGCTATCGCGAGCAGGCTCACTCCCACAGTGGATCAGGGTGAATGCAGGACTGTCGCCCACCGCCAAACCCCTGTAGGAGTGAGCCTGCTCGCGATGCGGTGGGTCAGTTGATGAGATGTTGGATGTGCCGACGCTATCGCGAGCAGGCTCACTCCCACAGTTGATGTGGGTGAATGCAGGAATGTCGTCCACCGCAGGACCCCTGTGGGAGCGAGCTTGCTCGCGATAGCGGTGGCTCAGTGGATGAGATATGGGATGTGCCGACGCTTTCGCGAGCAGGCTCGCACCCACAGTGGATGGCAGGTGTTCCCAGCAATGCTGTCCTCGCACATACTGATGCCCCTCGAAATACCCCCCACACTCAAGGACTGAATGTGAATTCCAGCCGCAACACCCACCTCATCATCACTGCCCGGCTGATTTCCGATTTCGGCGCGTTCCTCAACATGGTTGCCTTGGCGACTTACGTCTATGTGCTGAGCAACAGTGCGATCAGCGTGGCGATTTTCCTCGCCAGCCGCGTTGCCGGCGGCATCCTTGCCAGTCTGATCGGCACACCGTTCTACCGCCGGGTTTCCGGGCGTCTGCCGCTGATTGCCTTTGATTTGCTGCGCGCCAGTGTCCTCGGCCTGCTGCTGATCCTGCCCGTCTCGCAGCAAGCCCTTATGCTGCCAGTGATCGCGTTTGGCCTGGGCCTGGGCAATTCGATGTTCGCCATCGGCCTCAACAGCCAACTGCCAAACCTGATCGACAGCCAACATCTGCTCAAAGCCAATGCCTGGATCACTTCAGCGGCGTCAATTGCGATGGTCGCGGGCAGCCTGGTGGCGGGGTTGGTGGTGGCCGCGTTTGGCTTTGAAGCAGTGTTCGCGCTCAACGCCATCACCTATTTGCTGGCCGCACTGTTGATCGTGCCGCTACGTTTTCGCCCCGCCGCGGCGCCAGTCAAACCGGCCAATCAACGCGGCGAGTGGTCGGCGCTGCGCCAAGGTTTGCGCTCGGCGCCGGTGCTGGCGGCAATGCTTGCGGTGTCGATGGCCGACACCCTCGGCAGCGCCGCGCACAACGTCGGGTTTCCGATTATTTCCAAACTGCTGACCCCCGAATCGGCCAGCACCACGCTGGGGTTGATGCTCGCGGTCTGGGCCAGCGGCAAGCTGATTGGCGCGCGGATCGCCAGTCGCATGAAAGGCTCGGACAACATCCACCTGCAACGGCGCTTTTTTTACGGCGTGCTGCTGATGTCCTGCGGTTTCATCATGATGTTCCAGCAGCAGACGCTGTACGGCTTGCTGCTGTTTTCGTTACCGGCGGGGCTCGGCGATGGCTTTTCCGAAGTCGGCCTGATGTCGCGTCTGCAACGCGAACCGGATCACCTGCGCCTGCCGATTTTCAGTTTCCTGACCCTGCTGCAAATGACCGGGCTCGGCATCGGCATGCTGATCGCCGCGCCGTTTTACGCGTGGTGGACGCCCGGCGCGGTGGTGCTGTTGTTCCACGGCATTCCGCTGGGCACCTTGCTGCTGGTCAAGGTGTTGTCCCTCAGGCGCGCGCAGGTTCGGCGCAGCAGCCCGACGCCAGTTCCTTGAGGATCGGGCAGTCCGGGCGGTGGTCGCCCTGACAGTGTTCGACCAAGTCTTGCAAGGTGTCGCGCAACTGGCCAAGTTCGCGGATCTTCTGGTTCAACTCGTCGATGTGCTGACGCGCCAAGGCCTTCACATCGGCGCTGGCGCGTTGGCGGTCCTGCCAGAGGGTCAGCAACTTGCCGACCTCTTCCAGGGAAAACCCCAGATCCCGCGAACGCTTGATAAACGCCAGCGTATGCAAGTCGTCATCGCCGTACACCCGATAGCCGCTGTCGGTGCGATGGGCGGCCTTGAGCAGCCCGATCGACTCGTAATAACGGATCATCTTCGCGCTCAGGCCACTGTGGCGGGCTGCTTGGCCGATGTTCATCAGTTGTCCTCCAGGTCCTTGGGTTTCCAGGTTTTCAACAGTAGCGCATTGCTCACCACGCTGACGCTCGACAGCGCCATCGCCGCGCCCGCCAGCACCGGGTTGAGAAAACCGAATGCCGCCAGCGGAATGCCAATCAGGTTATAGACGAACGCCCAAAACAGATTCTGGCGGATTTTCGCGTAAGTCTTGCGGCTGATCTCCAGCGCCGCCGGCACCAGCCGTGGGTCGCCGCGCATCAGCGTGATACCGGCCGCGTGCATTGCCACGTCGGTGCCGCCGCCCATGGCGATGCCGATGTCTGCGGCGGCGAGCGCCGGGGCATCGTTGATGCCGTCGCCGACCATGGCCACCACGCCGGTTTTCTTCAGTTCGGCGACGGTCGCGGCTTTGTCGGCCGGCAACACTTCGGCGTGCACATCGGTGATGCCCAGCGCCTCGGCGACGACTTTGGCGCTGCCACGGTTATCGCCGGTCAGCAGGTGGCTGCTGATGTGGCGCGCGGTGAGTTGCTGCACCGCTTGCAGCGCGCCGGGTTTGAGCGTGTCGCCGAAAGCGAACAGCCCGAGCACGCGCGGTTCGGGACTTTGCTCGATCAGCCACGACAGCGTCCGACCTTCGGTTTCCCAAGCGCTGGCGGCGTCGGCCATGGGACCTGCACTCAACGTGGTTTCTTCAAGCAGACGCCGATTGCCCAGCGCCAGGCGCCGACCCGCAAGCGTGCCGGCAATGCCGCGGCCGGTCAGCGATTGGCTGTCGCTGACATCGGCGACGTGCAAGTTGCGTTCGGCGCAAGCATCGAGAACTGCCTTGGCCAACGGGTGTTCGCTGCCGCGTTGCAGCGCGCCGGCGATTTGCAGCAGCGCCGCTTCGTCGCCGTCCAGCGCAGTCAAATGCGCAATGCGCGGCGCGCCGGAGGTCAGCGTTCCGGTTTTGTCGAACACCACGGCGCTGACTTCATGGGCGCGTTCCAGCGCTTCGGCGTCCTTGATCAATATGCCGTAGCGCGCCGCGACGCCAGTGCCGGCCATGATTGCGGTCGGCGTGGCCAGACCGAGCGCGCAAGGACAGGCGATCACCAGCACCGCGACCGCGTTGATCAGCGCGGTCTCAATCGGCGCGCCATACAGCCACCAGCCGAGCAAGGTTGCCAGTGCAATCAGCAGCACCGTCGGCACGAACACCTGGCTGACTTTATCCACCAGTTTCTGGATCGGCGCTTTCGCTGCCTGGGCGTCTTCGACCAGGCGAATGATCCGCGCCAGCACGGTTTCCGCGCCGAGCGCCAAGGTCCGTACCAGCAAGCGGCCTTCACCGTTGATCGCGCCGCCGGTAACCTTGTCGCCGGGTTGTTTCGGCACTGGCAGGCTTTCGCCGCTGATCAGCGCTTCGTCGGCGTGGCTCTGGCCTTCGACCACTTCACCGTCGACCGGGAAACGCTCGCCGGGTTTGACCATGACCAGATCGTTGAGGCGCAGGGCGCTGATCGCCACGTCCTGCTCGCGACCGTCGATGACTTGAATCGCGCGTTCCGGGCGTAACGCTTCGAGGGCACGAATGGCGCTGGCAGTCTGGCGTTTGGCGCGGCTTTCGAGGTATTTGCCCAGCAGCACCAGCGCGATTACTACCGCCGATGCTTCGAAATACAGGTGCGGCATGCGCCCGGCGGCGGTCGCCCATTCGTACAGGCTCAAGCCATAACCGGCGCTGGTGCCGAGGGCCACGAGCAAATCCATGTTGCCGGCCCCGGCGCGCACGGCTTTCCATGCCGCGACGTAGAACCGCGCGCCGAAGATAAATTGCACCGGTGTGGCCAGCGCAAATTGCGCCCAGGCCGGCAGCATCCAGTGCATGCCGAACGGTTGCAGGAGCATCGGCAACACCAGCGGCAACGCGAGGGCGATGGCCATGATCAGCACCAGCCGCTCGCGGCGCAGGCGCTGTTGTTGGTCGTCGGTGGCTGGATGGTCGACTTCAAAGAGGCTGGCCGAGTAGCCGGCCTTGGTGACGGCGGCGATGAGGATCTGCGGGTCGATGTGGCCGAGCAGTTCGAGGTGCGCGCGTTCGTTGGCGAGGTTGACGCTGACGCTGCTGACGCCCGGCACTTTGCGCAATGCGCGCTCGACGCGGCCAACGCAGGACGCGCAGGTCATGCCGTCGATGCTTAATTGCAGACTGTGCTGCGGCACGCTGTAACCGGCTTGCTCAACCGCCTTCATCAACGCCGGCAGGCTGTCGCTGGGGGCCTGGATGCGCGCCTGTTCGGTGGCGAGATTGACGCTGACGGCGCTGGCGCCGATGACTTTGCTCAACGCGCGCTCGACACGGCCGGCGCAACTGGCGCAGGTCATGCCGGCAATCGGCAGGTCGAAAGTGGTGGATTCGGACATCGGTCGCGCTCCCTGTAGAAAGTGCCGACAGGATCAACCTTGCCATGCGGGCAAGGTCAAGCGCCGATTTGGCTATCACCAAAATATAACGGCGGGAACGGGCTGGTGTGGCAACGGGCTGGTGTGGCGAGGGCTGTTGTGGCGAGGGGGCTTGCCCCCGTCAGGTCGCGAAGCGGCCCAAAAAACTGCAGCCGCGGTGTATCAGATAGGTCTGGGGGGCTGCTTTACGGCTGCTTCGCAACCGGACGGGGGCAAGCCCCCTCGCCACGGGATCGCGCTGACAGGGGATTCGAGGTCAGTATTCGAGGGCGGCGGGTTTCAGGAACATGCCTTCCAGTGACATGGCGATGCGGTACTTCAGCACGTCGCCGGCCTTCAGCGTGATGATTTGCGAGCCCGGCGCCAACATCCCCGCTTTGCACTCTGGCGTCTGCCCCGGCAGCAGTTTCAGGCGCAAAGACACCGGGCCCGGCGGCAAGTTGAACGAGGTGCTCTGTTCCTGGAACAGCCGCGCCGCCAGTTGGTCCTGGAGGTACACGCCGATTTCGCAGGAGGTCGCCACTTCCAGGCGCTCGCGGGAAATGATCAGGACGCCGTAATCTTCCCCGGCGGCGTTGGCCGAGGGCAGGGCGGCGAAAAGGCTGAGGAAGCCAAACAGGCTGAGAGCTGACCAGCGCATGACTGAATCTCCTGAGGTCGAGTCATTAATGAACGCAGCTTGGCCGAGCACGCCGCCGAATGCCAGCCCGGCAGATGATTGCAGAACTTGACCTTGCCATGGTGGCAGGGTCGAGACTGCCCGCACTGTCAATCAAAAGCCTCACTGAAGGAGTCATCCCATGCAAGTGTTCAACGTTCAAGGCATGTCCTGCGGCCACTGCGTCAAAGCCATCACTCAAGCACTGCAAGCGAAGGATCCGGCGGCCAGCGTTCGGGTTGACCTGGCGGCTAAAGAAGTCGGCGTTGAAAGCGCGTTGACCAGCGACCAGGTCATCGCCGCCATCACCGAAGAAGGCTACGACGCCAAAATCGCCTGACCCCCACCGCTCTGCTTCTGTAGGAGCGGAGCTTGCTCGCGAAGAGGCCGGCACATTCAACATTGATGTCAGCCGGAATATTGCTTTCGCGGGCAAGCCTCGCTCCTACGGGGCTACGGCACTGCGTTTGTTCATCGGTTTTTAATAGTTAGCGACCTATCGGAATGTTCAACACGTCCATGCACCGCTAGACTGTCGGGCTGCCGACTCAAGCCCAACTGGATGCCTGATGAACTTTCGTACCATTTTAATTCTGGGTTGCCTGACCGCTTTTGGTCCGCTGGCGATCGATTTCTACCTGCCGGCCTTCCCGGCGATGGCGCTGGCGTTCGGCACTGACGAAAAACACGTGCAAATGACCCTCGCCGCGTATTTCCTCGGCTTGTCGATCGGTCAGTTGCTCTACGGTCCGGTGGCGGATCGGTTCGGGCGGCGTATTCCGCTGCTCACCGGTGTCGGCCTGTTCACCGCGGCTTCGCTGGCCTGCGCATTTGCGCCGAACCTCGAATGGCTGATCGGCGCGCGGTTCGTCCAGGCGCTGGGCGGCTGCGCGGGGATGGTCATCTCGCGGGCGGTGGTCAGTGATAAATGCGATGCGGTGGGCTCGGCAAAAGTCTTTTCGCAACTGATGCTGGTGATGGGCCTGGCGCCGATCCTCGCGCCGATGCTCGGCGGATTGCTGGTCAACACCACCGGCTGGCAGTCGATCTTCCTTGTGCTCACCGGTTTCAGCGCCCTGGCTGCGGTGGCCGTGGCGCTCGGCTTGCCGGAAAGCCTGCCAGACTCGGTGCCGCGCCAACCCTTGTCCGGCGCCTTGCGCCAATACGGCCGCTTGATCGCTGACCCGATCTACCTCGGCCACGCGCTGACCGGCGGTCTCGCCGTCGCCGGGATGTTTGCCTACATCGCCGGCTCACCCTTCGTTTTCATCAAACTCTACGGCGTCCCGGCCGAGCATTTCGGCTGGCTGTTCGGCACCAACGCGGCGGGGTTCATTCTGGTGGCGCAGGTCAACGCGCGGATGCTGGCCAAGCGCGGCCCGGCGTTCCTGCTGGCGCGCACCGTGTGGATTTACCTGGCGGCGGGCCTGTCGTTGCTGGCGGTCAGCTCGCTGCACACGGAACAACTGTGGCCATTGCTGATTCCGTTGTTTGTTTGCATTGCCAGTCTCGGTTGCATCCTGCCGAACGCCTCGGCTTGCGCGATGAACGGGCAGGGCGCCCGGGCCGGCAGTGCCTCGGCGTTGCTCGGTTGCCTGCAATTCAGCGTCGCCGCCGGAGCGGCAACATTGGTCGGGTTGTTGCACGACGGCACGGCCATGCCGATGGCGATGGTCATCAGTCTGTGCGGGATTCTGGTGGTGAGCGCGGCGATGCTCACCCGTCGTTTGCAAAATGCCCGGGCGTTGGCCCAAGCCAAGGCTTGACCGCGAACTCAGCCAGCGGCGCGCTGCTGGCGATCGGGGAATTGATGCGGGGCTTGCAGGCGCGCTTCGAGGATGCGGGTGAAAGCCCGGGCCTCGGCTTCGCTGCGGAAAGTGACGGCATGTTGGTCGAGACGGACCTGCCACTGGGATGTTGCCACTTCTTTTATCAGGATCTTCATTGCTGACCTCCTTAAGTAAAAGACTGTGTCGCAGAGGCCTCGATTGTAGACCCGAATAAGTGCGCAATTGTGACAACGGGCAAGCATCTGACTGACGGTGTAGGACTTGTAGGAGTGTTTGCGCGGCTGTGTGCGGGACTGCTGCGGGACTGCTTTTTGTGGGAATGTTTTTGCGACTGCTTTTGCAACTGCTTTTGTGGGAGCAAAGCTTGCTCGCGATGGCGATTTTGAGGACGCCTTCGCGGGCAAGCCTCGCTCCTACAGGTTCGGCGTTTGGACGCCTTCGCGGGCAAATGCGGGACTGCTTTTGTGGGAGCAAAGCTTGCTCGCGATGGCGATCTTGAGGATGCCTTCGCGGGCAAGCCTCGCTCCTACAGGTTCGGCTTTTGAACGCCTTCGCGGGCAAATGCGGAACCGCTTTTGTGGGAGCAAAGCTTGCTCGCGATGGCGATCTTGAGGACGCCTTCGCGGGCAAGCCTTGCTCCTACAGGTTCGGCAGTTAAAAGCCTTCGCGGGCAAGCCTTGCTCCTGCAGGCGAGCGGTCAGAAGCCTTCGAGGACGATTTTGCCTTTGGCCTTGCCGCTTTCCAGCAGCTCATGCGCGCGCCGCAGATTAGCCGCGTTGATCACGCCGAAGTGCTCGCCCACCGTGGTTTTCAAAGTCCCGGCATCGATCAGCTCAGCCACCCGGTTGAGCAAATTGTGCTGCTCGAGCATGTCCGCAGTTTCAAACAGCGAGCGGGTGTACATGAATTCCCAGTGCAACGACAGGCTCTTGCGCTTGAGTTTGGTCACGTCCAGCGACTTCGGATCGTCGATCAACGCGAGTTTGCCCTGCGGCGCCAGAGCCTCGACCAGTTGGTCCAGATGCTCATCGGTCTGGGTCAGGCTGGCCACGTGGGTCACGTGCTGAATATCGGCGCGCTTGAGTTCTTCGCTCAGCGGCTGGCTGTGATCGATCACCAGATCGGCGCCCAACTCACGCACCCAGTTCTGGGTTTGTTCACGGGAAGCAGTGCCAATAACCTTTAACCCAGTGAGCTGGCTGGCCAATTGCGTGAGGATTGAACCGACCCCGCCCGCCGCGCCGACGATCAACAAACTCTGACCTTCATCGGTTTTGCCTTCGCGCACTTGCAGGCGCTCGAACAACAATTCCCACGCGGTAATCGCAGTCAGCGGCAACGCGGCGGCTTCGGCGAAACCGAGGGTTTTCGGCATGTGGCCGACAATGCGCTCGTCGACAACGTGCAATTCGCTGTTGCCGCCAGCGCGGGCGATGGAGCCGGCGTAGAACACTTTGTCGCCCGCCTTGAACAGCGTCACATCACTGCCGACCGCTTTGACCACACCGGCAACGTCCCAGCCGAGCACTTTGGCGGCGCCGTTTTCAGGTTGGACGTTCTGCCGGACTTTAGTGTCGACCGGGTTGACCGAAATCGCTTTGACTTCCACCAGCAGGTCGCGCGGGCCGGCGAGCGGTTCTGGCAGTTCGATGTCCTGCAACGACTTGGCGTCGCTGATCGGCAGCGAGGCGTAATAGGCAATGGCTTTCATGAAAAACTCCGCAAGGGTAATAAAGGAAGAAATCAGCTCAAGGTGCGCAGGCGCTTGAGCTCGAAGTGTTCGAGGAAGTCACCGGCCTTGGCGCGAAAGTTTTGCACGTGGGCGCTGGCGTCATGCGCCTGCAGGGCTTCGTCGCTGCTCCACTGCTCGATCATGTAGAAGGCCAGCGGGTTGGCGAGGTCCTGGTGCAAATCGTATTGACCGCAACCGGCCTCGACGCGGGTCGGTGCCAGCAGCGCTCGCAGGTGTTGTTCGAGGGCATCTTGCTGACCCGGTTTGGCGATGAGCGTGGCGATAGCGGTGAACGGCTGGGACATGGTCGACTCCTGACGCTGCGTGATGTGCGATGGGGCAGATAATTAGCTATTTCCCGGCAAGATAAAACCCGCTAAAAGAGCAGTCTCTTTCAATATTTTTTTGATAATCGGGGCTGAAGATGCTGCGTTTCGACGATTTGCAGTTGTTTGTCCGGGCCGCGGATTTGGGCAGTCTGTCGGCGGCGGCGCGGGTGATGGACATGTCGGCGGCCGTGGCCAGTGCGGCGCTCAAGCGCATCGAACAGCAACTCGGCGCACGTTTGCTGGCCCGTTCCACGCGCAGTTTGCGCCTGACCGCCGAAGGCGAGGGTTTTCTCGAATATGCCCGCGCGGCGCTGAGCAATTTGGATGAAGGCCGGCGGTTGCTCGCCAGCGGCCAGGACCAGGTCAGCGGCATTCTGCAATTGTCGGCGCCGTCGGACTTTGGGCGTAACTTGCTATTACCGTGGCTGGATGAATTTCAGCGCGAACACCCGAAACTGACCGTGCGTCTGCTGTTGGGCGATCGCATTGCCGACCTGTTCCGGCAACCGGTGGACATCGCCCTGCGTTACGGCGAGCCGGAAGACTCAAGCCTGGTGGCGCTGCCAATCGCCGCAGAAAATCGCCGCGTGCTCTGTGCGTCGCCCGCGTACCTCGCGCAGCACGGCGAACCGCGTCATCTGGAGCAACTGGCGCAGCACAATTGCCTGTTGTTCATGCTCGGCAGCCGGGTGCACGACCGCTGGAGTTTTCATGACGGTAAACGCGAGGTCGGCTTGACCGTCAGCGGCGACCGTTTCAGCGACGACGCCGATGTGGTGCGCCTGTGGGCGGTCGCGGGCGCCGGGATCGCTTACAAATCCTGGCTCGACGTGGCCGCCGATGTGCTCGCCGGTCGCCTCAAAGTGCTGTTGCCGGAATTGCTTTGCGAGCGCGCACCGCTGAATTTGCTGTGCGCCCATCGCGCACAATTGAGTAAGCCGGTGAACCTTCTACGCGAGATGCTTGCCAGCCGATGCGCGCAATTGAGTAGTCAATTTCCGCGATTCTCGGCGGTTGATCATTAGTCGCAGGCAAATAGCGAAATTTCCGTCAGGAACTATCACCTCTTGCCGGCTCCCAAGGGCAGGAACCGACGGCCAACGCGCTTATACTAGCGCCCGCCTGAAGCCTGTAACGCCGAACCGGCCTGCCCGCGTTCACCATCAGCCGTGCCTGCCATGGGGTCGCCCGAGGTTGCCCGATACAGCGTGCTGCCGGGCGGTTTGCCGGGCCCGGTTTATGGCAGTTATCGCGTCTTGGCCGACGAACCATTACTGGTCAATATGTCCGTGAGCAGTAGACGAAACGATTCCACAGGGAGTGAATACATGGAACATGCACCTTGCATCAGCCAGATCGCCACGTTGCTGGCTGACCCCAAGCGCAGCGCAATGATGTGGGCCTTGATGGATGGCTCGGCGCGGCAGACCGAGGAGCTGGCCCTGATGGCCGGGCTGTCGCCCTCTTCGGCCAGTGCACACTTGGCACGCCTGGCGGCCGGCGGTCTGTTGAAGGTCGAAGAGCGCGGGCGCAAACGCTTTTTCCGCCTCGCTGCGCCGGAAATCGGCGCTGCAGTAGAAGCCCTCGCCAGCGCCAGCATCGCCAGCCAGCCACGGCAAATTCCCGAAACTCTCAAACGCGCCAACCCCATGCTCAAACGCCCGATGGCACCGGCGTCGCTGTTGCAGGCGCGTTTATGTGATGACCATCTCGGCGGCACGCTGGCGGCGGATTTGTATCAGCGTTTGCTCGATGCCGGGTGGATCGAGCAGTTCGATCAGCGCGTCGTCGTCACCCACAAGGGCGCCACGCAACTGGCCAGCCGTGGGGTGTTCGTCCAGGCGCTGGCTCATCGCAACGCGCAAATCGCCTGCGCCTGCCCCGACTGGAGCGAACGCCGTCCGCACATGGGCGGTTCATTGGGCGCGGCGTTGTTGCAGCTGTTCCTGCAATCCGGCTGGCTGACCTTGCCCAACGATTCCCGCGCATTGCAAGTCACTGCCACCGGCCAACGCGAAGTTCACCGGTTCGCCCGGGAAACCGAGCTGGAAATGGCCTTCTAGAGCTTTTGTAATCGGCGTACGCAAGGACCAACGTCGCTCACGGTTGTGAGCAGGTCGCACCCGGCAATTACCCGCCGTCGCTATCGCGCACACTCGATCCGGGGACTTTCGGATGGGGGAACGCGACATGCAAATAGCACAATTCAGCGCGGCAGAACGTTTGGAACGCCTGCCGATCAGCGGTTATCACCGCATCATTTTCATCATCATTGCCTTGGCGTTTTTCTTCGATTCCATGGACCTGGCGATGATGACGTTCCTGCTCGGTTCAATCAAAACCGAGTTCGGCCTCAGCAGCGCCGAGGCCGGGCTGCTGGCGAGTTCGAGTTTCTTCGGCATGGTGTTGGGGGCGTCGCTGTCCGGCATGCTGGCTGATCGCTTCGGGCGTAAACCGGTGTTCCAGTGGAGCATCGTGCTATGGGGCATCGCCAGTTACTTGTGCTCCACGGCGCAGAATATTGAAACGTTGACGCTGTTCCGCATCCTGTTGGGGATCGGCATGGGCATGGAGTTTCCGATCGCGCAGTCGATGCTCTCGGAGCTGATTCCGGCGAAGGGGCGCGGGCGTTACATCGCGTTGATGGACGGCTTCTGGCCGCTGGGGTTCGTCGCGGCCGGCGTGCTGTCGTACTTTTTGCTGCCAGTTATCGGGTGGCGCGACATCTTTCTGGTACTGGCGGTGCCGGCGGTGTTTGTCCTGGCGATCCGCTTTTTCATTCCCGAATCGCCACGCTGGCTCGAACAGGCCGGCCGGCACGAGGCGGCGGACAAAGTGTTGCTGGGCATTGAAGAACGGGTGCGCAAATCCCTCGGTCGTGCGGAGCTGCCGGCGCCGATTCGTTTGCCGCGTGTGGCGAGTACGCCGGGCAACTTCTTTTCCGCGCTGCGGCAGATCTGGTCGCCGCTGTACCGCCAGCGCACGATGATGATCTGGAGCGTGTGGTTCTTCGCGTTGCTTGGCTTCTACGGGCTGACGTCGTGGCTGAGTGCGCTGTTGCAACAGTCGGGTTTTGCCGTGACGCAATCGGTGTATTACACGGTGCTGATATCGCTTGGCGGGATTCCCGGTTTTCTCATGGCGGCGTGGCTGGTGGAGCGCTGGGGGCGCAAACCGGTGTGCGTGGTGACGCTGCTGGGCGGCGGGGTGATGGCGTTTCTTTACGGGCAGAGTGCGGTGTTTGGCGGCAACGTCGGGCTGCTGATCAGCTCGGGATTGTTGATGCAGTTTTTCCTGTTCGGCATGTGGGCGGTGCTCTACACCTACACGCCTGAGCTGTACCCGACCTCGGCACGCGCGACGGGCTCGGGGTTTGCCTCGGCGATTGGCCGCGTCGGTTCGCTGCTCGGGCCGTTGGTCACCGGGTTGGTGTTCCCGATAACCGGGCAGGGCGGGGTGTTCGCGTTAGGCGCGATGTGTTTCGCGATCGCGGCAGCGGTGGTGTGGGTGTTCGGCATGGAAACGCGGGGCAAGACGCTGGAGGAGCTGACAGAAGCAACCGCGATCTAAAAAAATGTGGGAGCGAGCCTGCTCGCGAAAGCGGGGTGTCAGTTAAACAAATGTCGACTGATACGCCCTATTCGCGAGCAGGCTCGCTCCCACAGTGGTTTTGCGGTGAGGCTTACGGTTTCACCAACCGCGCATCCAGGCTGTTTTGCGCCAGGCGCTTGGCCTGATCCTGGGTCATGCCGAGGTCGGTATACAGCGCATGGAAGTTCTCGGTGACGTAACCGCCGAAGTACGCCGGGTCATCCGAGTTCACCGTGACTTTGACCCCGCGTTCCAGCATGTCGAGGATGTTGTGCTGGGACATGTGATCGAACACGCAAAGCTTGGTGTTCGACAACGGGCACACGGTCAAAGGGATCTGCTCGTCAATGATCCGCTGCATCAGGCGCTCGTCTTCGATGGCGCGCACGCCATGGTCGATGCGCTGGATTTTCAGCAGGTCGATGGCTTCCCAGATGTATTCCGGCGGGCCTTCTTCACCGGCGTGAGCGACAGTCAGGAAGCCTTCGTGACGCGCGCGATCAAACACTCGCTGGAACTTGCTCGGCGGGTGACCCATTTCCGAACTGTCCAGACCGACAGCGACAAACGCATCGCGGAACGGCAGCGCCTGATCGAGGGTTTTCTCGGCTTCTTCTTCGCTCAAGTGGCGCAGGAAACTCAGGATCAAACCGCTGGTGATGCCCAGTTGCTGCTCGCCATCCTTCAGCGCGGAAGCGATGCCGTTGAGCACCACTTCAAACGGCACGCCACGGTCGGTGTGGGTTTGCGGGTCGAAGAACGGTTCGGTGTGAATCACGTTCTGTGCCTTGCAACGCAGCAGGTACGCCCAGGTCAGGTCGTAGAAATCCTGCGAGGTGCGCAACACATCGGCGCCCTGGTAATACAGGTCGAGAAACTCCTGCAGATTGTTGAAGGCGTAAGCCTTGCGCAGGGTTTCCACGTCGTCCCACGGCAACGCAATCTTGTTGCGCTCGGCCAAGGCAAACAGCAACTCGGGTTCCAGCGAACCTTCGAGATGCAAGTGCAATTCTGCCTTGGGCAGGGCGTTCAACCAGTCATACATGTTCGAATTCTCATCAGGTGCAATGACGGCATTCTACAGATGCTCGCTGCAACAATTGGTAAAACCTGACCAACCGGTTGATCACACGGCTTGCTGTTCGCGTCGATAAGCGTAGGTATCGGCGAAGCGCGAAAGCAGGAATTCGGCGCAAGTCGTCGCAGGATATTTCGCCGGGTGCTGCGCGTCCTGGCAACCGGGCAGGCATTCGATGCGGGTGTCGGGGTGCGGTTCGGCGAAGAATGGCATCGAGTAACGGTCCACGCCCAACGGGCTGATTACCCGGTGCGGCGTCGACAGGTAACGGTCATTGCTCCAGCGCGCCATCATGTCGCCGAGGTTGACCACAAACGTACCGTCGATGGGCGGCGCGTCGATCCATTCACCATTGACGTTGCGCACCTGCAAACCGCCGGCGGCGTCTTGATACAGCAGCGTGATGCAACCGTAATCGGTGTGCGCGCCGGCACCTTGTTGTTCGGCGGAGCTGGCGGTGTGGCGCGGCGGGTAGTGAATCATCCGCAGCACGCTGACCGGCTCGACGAAACGGCTGTCGAAGAAATCGCGGTCGATGCCGAGCGCCAGCGTCATGGCCCGCAGCAGGGTCTGCGCGAGCGCCTGCATGTCGCCGTAATGTGCCTCCATCAGCGCTTCCCAGCCGGGTTGCGCGGGATGGCGATTGGGCCCGCGCAGGGGTTTTTCTGCGAGCACCTGCGGGTGATCGGCCGGCAGGTGCAGACCCATGTCGAAGGTTTCCTTGAGGTCGCTGGGTTTGCTCGGGTCGAGTTGCTCGGTGGCGATCGCGCCGTAACCGCGGTGGTGGAGGGTCTGGGTGATGTCGATCTGGAGTTTTTCCGCGGCGGGCAGGGCGAAGAAACGTCGAGCGTGGTCCAGCACCGCGTCGATGCGCGACGCGCTGATCGGGTGACCCTTGATGTAGAAAAAGCCCCACTCGCGGCAGGCGCGATCAATCTGCGCGGCGACCGCTTGCCAGGCGTTTTCGTCGGAGGAGTAGAGCGGGGCAATGTCGATGATCGGGAGTTGGTTCATGCGCAGTCCTTGGAAACGCTGAAAGTCCATTGTAGGAGCGAGCCTGCTCGCGATTGCGGTGAGTCAGGCACCAATGATGTCGACTGACTCTGCGCTATCGCGAGCAGGCTCACTCCTACAGGGGTTGCATTTGGGATGAAGAGATTACTTCGGTATATCGGCCTTCATGCCTTCCACGTAGTAATTCATCGACGCCAGTTCGGCGTTGCTCGCTGTTGCCCCTTCGGCGATTTTCACGTTGCCGGCCTGATCCTTGATCGGCCCGGTAAACGGGTGCAGCGCGCCGCTCTTGATGTCGGCAATGATCTGCTCGGCCTCGGCTTTCACCGGCGCCGGCACCAGATCGCTGATCGGCAATTCAACCGTGCCTTCTTTCAAACCGCCCCAGTAATCCTGGGATTTCCACGTCTGGTCGATCACGCTCTGGGTCGCCTGAATATAGTGCGGCGCCCAGTCGTTGACGATCGAGGTCAGCACCGCTTTCGGCCCGAAGTGCGCCATGTCCGAAGCGTAGCCCACGGCATACACGCCGCGACGTTCGGCAGCCTGAATTGGCGCCGGGCTGTCGGTGTGCTGGAACACCACGTCGACGCCCTGGTCGATCAACGCGTTGGCTGCGTCAGCCTCTTTGCCCGGATCGAACCAGGAATTGACCCACACCACTTTGATCTCGGTGCCCGGGTTGTATTTGTTCAGGGCCAACTGAATGGCGTTGATGTCGCGGATCACTTCCGGGATCGGGAACGAGGCGACGTAACCGATTTTTTTGCTTTTGGTCATCTTCGCCGCAAGAAATCCGCCGACGTAACGCCCCTCGTAGGTGCGCGCCAGGTAGGTGCCGAGGTTCTTGTCCTGCTTGTAGCCGGTGGCGTGCTCGAAGGTCACTTTGGGAAATTGTTTGGCGACTTTCAGCGTCGGGTTCATGTAGCCGAAGGACGTGGTGAAGATCAGGTCGTATTTGTCCTTGGCCATGTTGCGGATCACCCGCTCGGCGTCGGCCCCTTCGGCGACGTTCTCGACATAGTTGGTGGTGATCTGCGAACCGAATTTCTCCGCCAGTGCCTTGCGCCCCTGTTCATGCTGATACGTCCAGCCGTGGTCACCGATCGGGCCGATGTAGACGAAACCGACTTTCAGCGGGTCGGCGGCACTGGCGCTCAGGCTGGCGCTCAGACCGATGGCCGCCGCAACGGCGCACAGCAACTGCTTCAACGGACGTTTATGCATGAACTCGAACTCCATTTTGTTTTGTGGTTGGAGGAGCCAATGCAAATTGCTGACCAACAGGACAACAATCAATACGAAACCGTGTGAAGGCCTTCGCGGGCAAGCCTCGCTCCTACAGGGACTGCGGCGCTCTTGTAGGAGCGAGGCTTGCCCGCGAAGAGGCCCTGAGGGCAACCGCAGAACTATCCCGGTGCACGTTTGCCAATCCACGCCATGCGCTGGTGCGCTAATGTGTAACGAAACGTTAGCGCCGCCCCGTAGTCAGTAGCTCATCACTCTGGTTTGCTTCACTCGGTAAAAAGGCTCGCAATGCTCACACTCCTCAAGCAAGAAAAGTTTCTCCTGCTGGCCGTTATCGCCGCCGTCGTTGCCTATCCGCTGGAACACTGGATATTGAACAACGGCCAACCGGTGGCGCTGGCCGCCGGGTTGATCCTGATCGGCTTTATCGTCGCCGCGTCGATGCGCGTCGCCCATCACGCCGAATTGCTCGCCGAAAAGGTCGGCGATCCCTACGGCACGATGATCCTGACCCTGGCCGCGGTGCTGGTGGAAGTGGTGATCCTCGCGATCATGATGAGCAACGAGGCGTCGCCGACCCTGGTGCGCGACACGATCTACTCGGCGGTGATGCTCGACATCAACGGCATCCTCGGTCTCGCCGCGTTGATGGGCGGGATCAAGCATGGCGAACAGTCCTACAACGACGACTCGGCGCGCAGCTATAGCGTAATGATCCTCACGGCCATGGGTGTTTCGATGGTGGTCCCGGAATTCATTCCCGAGGCCAATTGGAAAATTTATTCGGGTTTCACCATTGGCGCGATGGTGGTGCTTTATGCGCTGTTCCTGCGCATGCAGGTCGGGCCGCACAGTTACTTCTTCAGCTACAGCTACCCGGAGAAACGCCGCAAGAAAGTCACTGAGCAGGCTTCCGCAGAGCAGGCTTCGGCAGACGAAGCGGAGCCGGTCAACGTGACCCTGAGCATTGCGATGCTGGTGTTTGGCGTGGTGGTGATTGGCGCGTTGGCTGAAGTGATGTCGAAAACTCTGGATCTGGGGCTCGAAGGCACGGGCGCGCCGCCGGTGATCACGGCGATTCTGGTAGCGGCGATTTCCGCTGCGCCGGAGATTTTGACTGCATTGCGCGCCGCGCTGGCCAACCGCATGCAATCGGTGGTCAACATCGCCATGGGCGCGTCGCTGTCGACGGTGATTCTGACCGTTCCGGTGATGGAAGCGATGGCGCTGTACACCGGCCAGCCGTTTCAAATGGCGATGACACCGGTGCAAACGGTGATGATTTTCCTGACGCTGATCGTCAGCGCGATCAACCTCAATGACGGCGAAACCAATGCCATCGAAGGCATGACGCATTTTGTGTTGTTTGCGACGTTCATCATGTTGTCGCTGCTCGGTCTCTAACCTCACCACAAAACAATGTGGGAGCGAGCTTGCTCGCGATAGCGGAGTGTCAGGCACCAATAATGCCGACTGACACTCCGTCATCGCGAGCAAGCTCGCTCCCACAGTTGATCGGCGTTGTATCAGGTACCAGCAATCAACTGCCGCGCAGCCTGGCTGTGATCGGCAATCAAGCCTTTCAGATCCAGCCCTTCGACCTGGCCGTCAATCACTCGCCATTTGCCGCCGACCATCACTCGGTCCGCACGATCGGCGCCGCACAGCAGCAACGCCGACACCGGATCATGGCTGCCGGAGAAACGCAGCTCATCGAGCTTGAACATCGCCAGATCGGCCTGTTTGCCCACCGCCAACTCACCAATGTCGCTACGCCCGAGCAGGCTCGCCGAACCCTTGGTTGCCCAACCCAGAACCAGTTCCGGGGTGATTTTCTCGGCGCCGTAACGCAAACGCTGGATGTACAGCGCCTGCCGGGTTTCGAGCATCATGTTCGAGGCATCGTTGGACGCCGAACCGTCCACGCCCAGGCCCAGCAACGCACCCGCCGCCGTCAGGTCCAGCGTCGGGCAGATCCCGGACGCGAGGCGCATGTTCGAACTCGGGCAATGGCAAATACCAGTGCCGGCGGCGCCGAGACGGGCGATTTCATCCGGGTTGAAATGGATGCCGTGCGCCAGCCAGGTGCGCGGGCCGAGCCAGCCGACGCTGTCCAGATAATCCACGGTGCGCAGGCCGAAGCGTTGCAGGCAGAAGTCCTCTTCGTCGAGGGTTTCGGCGAGGTGAGTGTGCAGGCGCACGTCGAGTTTATTCGCCAGTTCGGCACTCGCGGACATGATTTCCGGGGTGACCGAAAACGGTGAGCAGGGCGCCAGGGCAATCTGGATTTGCGCGCCGTCGCCGCGTTCGTGGTACTCGGCGATCAAGCGTTGGCTGTCAGCGAGAATCACCTCGCCTTCCTGCACAGTTTGTTGCGGCGGCAGACCACCGTCCTTTTCGCCGAGGCTCATCGAACCGCGCGTGAGCATGGCGCGCATGCCCAGTTCGCGAACGCTTTCGACTTGCACGTCGATCGCGTTTTCCAGTCCTTCAGGAAACAGATAGTGGTGATCGGCAGCGGTAGTGCAGCCCGACAGCAGCAATTCGGCCAGCGCGACTTTGGTCGCGAGGGCGAGTTTTTCCGGAGTCAGGCGGGCCCACACCGGATAGAGGGTTTTCAGCCACGGGAACAGCGGCTGATTGACCACCGGCGCCCAGGCGCGAGTCAGGGTTTGATAGAAGTGGTGATGCGTATTGATCAGGCCCGGCAGGAACACATGCTCGCGGGCATCGAAAACTTCTCCACAGGGCGCGGAGGGCTGCTGGCCAGCGGCGAGCAGTTCAACGATCACCCCATCTTGCACAACCAGGCCGCCACGGGCATCGAGGCCATTGGCAGTGAAGATCGCAAGGGGATTTTTTAACCAGGTACGGGTCGCAGGCATGTTGGCCGGCTCCTCTGAAAGTGGGTTCAGGTTAGCCAGCTCAGTGATTACCCTGTCTGCTGATCCAGGGTCGCCGCGAGGACGAGGTGCGGAGTTTCCTGCAAAAAAGCTTCGCGGGCAAGCCTCGCTCCCACAGGTCCGACGCATAACCCTGTAGGAGCGAGGCTTGCCCGCGAAGGCGGCGTGTCATACACCAATGATGTCGACTGACACTCAGCCTTCGCGGGCAAGCCTCGCTCCTACAAAGGCAAATAGGGTTTACCAGGGAATGGTTTCACCCTTGTAGTTGACGAAGTGATGCCCGCCCTTGCCGGTGTACGCATTCACTTGATCGATCAGACCGCGAGTGCTGGTCTCGACATCGAGGTCCGCGCCTTCGCCGCCCATGTCAGTCTTGACCCAACCCGGATGCAGCGACAACACGGTGAGTTTTTGCTCGCCCAATTGCGTCACAAAACTGTTGGTCATCGAGTTCAGCGCGGCTTTGCTGGCCTTGTACAACGCCAGTTCCGGCGCGTCCGGCATGGTCACGCTGCCGAGCACCGAACTCATGAACGCCAGCACGCCGCTGCCGTCACGAATCTGCCCGACAAAGCGCTGCGCGAGGTTGATCGGCGCCACCGCGTTGGTGAAAAACAGTTGCCCGACTTCGGCCAGTGTCGCGCCGCCCGGCGTCTGCACGTCCGGGCCCTTGACCCCGGCGTTGACGAACAGCAGGTCAAACATTTCACCCTTGAGCTGCTGGCTCAGCGCGATCACCGCTTGCTGATCATCCATGTCGAGCTTTTCAATCCGCACCTTGCCCAGCGCTTGCAGCGCCTCGGCTTTCTGCGGGTTGCGCACGGTGGCGGTGACTTGCCAACCGTCGGCCAGCAGGGTTTTCACCAGCCCGAGGCCCAAGCCCCGAGAGGCGCCGATGATGAGTGCGGTTTTTGCCGTGGACATGTCGGGATTCCTTGATGAGTGAGGATCATGGATTCAAAGGACAACGCTGGCCCAGCCGTTGTTGCAACTCGCTGCGCAATGCACCGAGTTGGTCCATCCGGGTTTCGATCAACTTGAGCTTGTCTTGCAGCAATTGCGTGACGGCGGTGTCCGGGTCGGGCGATTGCCACAACGCGGCGACGCTGTTGCCGATCTCGCCGAGGGTAAACCCCAGCCGCTGCGCAGTCTTGATGTACAGCACCAGTTGCACCATGTCCGCCGGGTAATCGCGGTAACCATTGGCGCTGCGTTGCGCCGCGATCAACCCGCGCTGCTCGTAGAAACGCAGGGTGTCGCGGCTGACGGCGCTGGCCTGGGCTAATTCACCGATGCGCATCATGACGTCTCGAAAGGGGCTTGACCCTGGAGCATACCCCAGGCTTTAGCCTTGTTGCTCCCCCGATTTCTGGAGCAATGCCGATGTGGACTTCAACGCAATATCGCCGTGTGGTGCGAGGCAGCGCCTGGTATGACTTGCTGGTGATGGCGGCGTTTGTCACGCCGTGGACTTTCGCTTTGCTGCATGGCGCGCTGACGGCTGTGAGCCTGGCGCTGAATCTGCCGGGCGAACTGCCGGCGTTTGCGCCGATGCATGGGTTGATGGCGAATCTGTTGGGGTCGATTGTTTGTGTGTGGGCGGTGTTGCGGATTCGGGATCCGCAGGCGGTTTTTGGCCGGTATGACGCGGTTGCTAGGTTTCTGTTTTCGGCTTGGCAGCTGTATGCCTTAGCGCATGGCGCCAGTTCGTTATTGGCGATTTTCTTGTTTTTTGAATTGGCGTGGGGCATTGCTCAGGTGTTGCCAGTGCGGACGCCTTCGCGGGCAAGCCTCGCTCCTACAGGAACGGTGCAAAACCTGTAGGAGCGAGGCTTGCCCGCGAAGGGGCCAGACCTGCTAACCGCTAATGCCCACCCTGCCAAGGCTGACCCAACGACACCGGCGCATACAGCCGGGTACGCAACGCATCCCGAGACAGCAGCACCAACACCACAATCGTCGCAACGTACGGCAACATCGCCAGCAGACTCGATGGAATCGCCAGCCCCAATCCCTGCGCCACCAGGTGCAGGATGCTGGCGAGGCCAAACAGGTACGCGCCGAGCAGCAACCGCCACACCCGCCAACTGGCAAAAACCACCAGCGCCAAAGCAATCCAGCCACGCCCGGCGCTCATGTTTTCCGCCCACATCGGCGTATACGCCAGCGACAGATAAGCCCCGGCCAACCCGGCCATCGCCCCGCCAAACAGCACCGCCAACGTACGCACGCCGAGCACCGGCAACCCCATCGCGCTGGCCGCATCGGGGTTTTCCCCGACCGCTTGAATGATCAACCCGACCCGACTTTTCAGAATCACCCACGCCACCAGCGCAAACAGCGCGAACGACAGATACACCAGCAAATCCTGGGCAAACAGCATGCGCCCGAGCAGCGGAATCTCACTCAAAAATGGAATCGCCACCGGCTCAAAACCGGCCAGCGGTTTACCCACCCACGCCGCGCCGACAAACGTCGACAGGCCGACGCCGAAGATCGTCAGTGCCAGCCCGGTCGCCACTTGATTGGCGTTGAACACCAGCGCCACCAAGGCAAACAGCGACGACAGCAGCATCCCGGCGAGCATCGCCAGCAACACGCCAAGCCACAGGTTGCCGCTGTTGAGCGCGACGATAAAACCAATCACCGCGCCAAACAGCATCATGCCTTCCTGGCCCAGATTGAGTACGCCGCTTTTCTCGCAGATCAGTTCGCCCAGGGCCACCAACAGCAACGGCGTGCCGCAGCGGACCATGGCGTAAAAAATATTGCTCAGCAGATCGATATCCATCACAGCGCTCCTGCGGTCAGGGGGGGGCGGGTGCGCGGCGCGCCCAGCGCAGGTTCAGGCGCGGCCGATAAAGAATCAGCACGTCACTGGCCAGCAGGAAAAACAGCATCATTCCCTGAAACAATTGAGTGATGGCTTGCGGCAGGTTCATGCTCATTTGCGCGCTCTCGCCACCGATGTACAGCAGCGCCATCAACAGGCTCGAAAACAGAATGCCGATCGGGTTGAGCCGGCCGAGAAACGCCACGGTAATCGCCGCATAGCCGTACCCCGGCGAAACCTGCGGGACCAATTGACCGATCGGCCCAGTGACTTCGCAGACCCCGGCGAGCCCGGCCAACCCGCCGCTGATCAACAGCGCCAGCCAGATCAGACGCTTCTCGCGAAAACCGACGAACCCGGCTGCACGCTTGTCCAGCCCGAGCACTTTGATCTGGAAACCGACAAAGCTTTTCTGCAACAACACCCACACCGCAACCAGCGCCAACAGCGCGAAATACACCCCGGCATGCACTCGGCCATCCTCCATCAACAGCGGCAAGCGACTGGCGTCACCAAACATCGCCGACTCCGGGAAGTTGAACCCGGCCGGGTCTTTCAACGGCCCGTGAACGCAGAACAGCAACAAGTTAAGCGCGATGTAATTGAGCATGATGCTGGTGAGGATTTCATTCGCGTTGAAGCGCGTGCGCAGCCATGCAGTCAGCCCGGCCCACGCCGCACCGGCCAGGGTGCCGACCAGCAGGATCATCACCAGCGCCCAGCGACTTTGCAGGTCGATGATATTTACCGCCAACGCGCTACCGGCGAGGGCACCCAGCAGCAACTGGCCTTCGGCGCCGATGTTCCAGATTCGTGCCTGATACGCCACCGCCAGGCCCAACGCGCACAGCAGAATCGGCAGCGCTTTGACCAGCAACTCGGAAACGCCGTAGAGGTCGCTGACCGGGGCGATCAACAACGTGTGCAAGGTCAGCAGGGGATCGTGGCCCAGCGCGATAAACAGCAATGAGCCGCAGCCCAACGTCAGCGCCGCCGCCAACAGCGGCGAGCACCACAACATCAGGCGCGATTGCTGGCCTCGGGGTTCGAGTGAAAGCAGCATGTGAAACTCCGTTAAACGCTTGCGGTTGCGGGTGAATGTGCAGGGGAATGGGTCTGGGAATCTGCGGCAGCAAACTGCCCGGCCATCCAGCCGCCGACGTCGCTCAGGCGGGTGTCGACGGTGGCCAGCAGCGGCGACAAGCGGCCGCTGCACAACGCGCCGAGGCGGTCGCAGATCTGGAACAGTTCGTCGAGGTCTTCGGAGATCACCAGGATCGCCGCGCCGGCGTCGCGCAAGGCAATCAAGGCGCGGTGAATAGTCGCCGCCGCGCCAACATCCACGCCCCAGGTCGGGTGCGCGGCGACCAGCAATTTCGGCTGCTGGAGGATTTCCCGGCCGAGGATGAATTTCTGCAAGTTGCCACCGGAGAGGCTGCGGGCGGCGGTTTGCGTATCCGGCGTCTTCACCGCGAAACGGCGGATGATTTCCTCGGCCAACGCCTCGACTTTGCCGCGCTGGATCAGGCCGTTACTCACCAGACCTTGCTGGAATGCAGTGAGCAGCGCGTTATCGGCCAGGCTCAATTCTGGCACTGCGCCGTGGCCCAGACGTTCGGCGGGGACGAAGGCCAAACCCATTTTGCGCCGCGCATCGGGGCGCAAATTCGCGACGGGCTGCCCGTGGAATTGGATCGTCGCGGCGGCGTCGCGCACAAGAAGCTGTTCACCGCTGAGCAACCCCAGCAACTCGTCCTGACCGTTGCCCGCGACACCGGCGATTCCAACGATTTCGCCGCCGCGCACTTCAAGGTTGATGTCCTTGAGCGAGCAACCGAACGGGTCCGGGTTGTGCCACGACAAGCCGCTCACATTCAGAAATGCTTCGCCGCCAACGACCTTCGGATAATCAGTAATCAACTCGGCCGCTTCGCCGACCATCAGCCGCGCCAGTTGCTGGTCCGAGCAATCGGCCGGCACGCAATGCCCGGCCACTCGACCACCGCGCAACACCGTGGCGCTATGGCACAACGCGCGAACTTCACCGAGTTTGTGGCTGATAAACAGAATGCTGCAGCCCTCGGCGGCGAGCCGGCGCAGGGTCACGAACAATTCGTCGGCCTCTTGCGGCGTCAGCACCGAGGTCGGCTCGTCGAGGATCAACAGACGAATGTCCTGCATCAGGCAGCGAATGATTTCCACCCGCTGGCGTTCGCCGATCGACAGGCTATGCACCAGTCGCTCCGGTTCCAGCGCCATGCCGTAGCGTTGCGAGACTTCACGAATCTTTGGTTCGAGTTGTTTCGGCGTACCCGCCGCCGCGCCCATGGCCAGGGCAATGTTCTGCGCGACGCTGAGGGTTTCGAACAGCGAAAAGTGCTGAAACACCATGCCGATCCCCAAGCCGCGCGCCTGAGCCGGATTGCGCATGGTGATGCGTTGACCTTGCCAGAGCACTTCCCCGGAATCGGCGTGGGTCACGCCGTAGATGATCTTCATCAACGTACTTTTGCCCGCGCCGTTTTCGCCAAGCAACGCGTGGATTTCACCGGGGGCGATGCTCAGGTCGATGGCATCGTTGGCCAGGCAACCGGGGTAGCGTTTGCTGATGTTGCGCAGCTGCAGGCGCGGCGTCTGGGGCGGGATCGGCACGGGGTTGGGCAT
>NZ_MKGS01000170.1:0-34375 GCF_002836905.1 Pseudomonas sp. 43NM1
GTGATAGGGTCGATGGGGCAAAACGATGTTGGCTGAGCGGGCGCCATCGCGAGCAAGCTCGCTCCCACAGGGGATTTGCGGCGTTCACATATCCTGTGTGGGAGCGAGCTTGCTCGCGATGAGGCTTTCAGAGCTTCAACTGCCCAATCGCCTTGCTCAATTCCCCGGCCAACGTCGCCAACTCGTTACTGGTATTCGCCGAATCCACGGTCTGCTGCACGGTGTTTTCGGTGACGTCGCGAATGCTCACCACCGAACGATTCATTTCCTCGGCGACATGACTTTGCTGCTCGGCCGCCACGGCGATCTGCGTGTTGCTTTCGCGCATCTGCGCCACGGCGCTGGTGATTTGCGCCAGCGCTGCCCCGGCTTCCTGCGCCTGCTGCACGCAATCGTCAGCCTTGAACGAGCTTTCCTGCATGAAATCCACGGCATCGCGGGTGCCTGCTTGCAACGCGGACACCATCAGCGTGATCTCGTCGGTGGAGGTCTGCACGCGTTTGGCGAGGTTGCGCACTTCATCGGCAACCACCGCAAACCCGCGACCCATTTCCCCGGCGCGCGCCGCTTCGATGGCGGCATTCAGCGCCAACAGGTTGGTCTGCTCGGCGATGCTGTGAATCACCCCGACCACGCCGTTGATCTTCTGACTGTCCTCGGCCAGACGCTGAATCATCTCGGCGGTCTGCTGCACGCCGCTGGACAACCCGGCAATCGATTTCTGTACGCGACTGACCACCTCCTGACCGCTGCCGGCCAGGGTATCGGCGCTTTGCGACAGGTCGCGGGTGGCGCCGGCGTGCTGGGCGATGTGGTACACCGTGGCAGTCATTTCGTTGATGGCGGTCGCGGCTTGATCGGTTTCGCTTTGCTGGCCGAGCATGCCGTGGCGCACTTCATTCATGCTCGACGCCAGCCGCGCCGCGCCGACGTCCAGTTGCCGCGCGGTGTTGGCGACGGTGTTGACCACGCGCTGATAACCGGCCTGCATCGCATTGAACGCATTGGCCATCTGCCCGACTTCATCCTTGCCGGCCAGCGGCACACGGGCCGCCAGGTCGCCGGTTTTCTCGACGTGCAGCATCACGTCTTTTAAGGTGTTGAGCTGGCTGAGCAGGAAGCGAATGAGCAATTGCGAGGCGCCCAGCATCGCCAGCATCAGGATCGCCACCGCCATCGCGTAATTGACGAAGCGCTCGCCGAACACTTGGCTGAGGCTCGGGCCGTAAGCGATGACCGCGACTTGCTGGCCGTCGGCGCGGCTGAGCACTTCGGCGCCCAGCAACGGGTTGTCGCCGAACAGTGGCATTGGATTGATGGCGGCCCAGCCGTTGGCGGTGTCGGTCAGTTCCAGCAGCGGTTGCCCGTTGAGGCGCGGCGCCTGGCCGCGACTGAAGATCAGCACGTTATCCACCTTGGGCAGCGGCTGCCCGGCGGGCCAGGCACCAAGCAGTCGCGCCTGCGCTTGCGCGGACACTTGAGAGGCGTGGCTGCGCGCCTGTTGTTCGAGCTGAACGGCGTACAACACCAACAACAGCGTGGTAACGAAGGCGACCGCATTGACCGCCCAGAATTTATATTTCAGCGAGATGTTGCTAAGCCAGGCACCCATAGGAGGTTTTCTCTGATAGCGGAAACAGCATTGGCAAGGTGCCAGCATTGTGCCGCTATGCAGGTGGCATGGATTTGATGCAGGTCAACAACTGCCGCATTCCCCTGTAGGAGTGAGCCTGCTCGCGAAAGCGGATGCTCAGTCACATCAATGTTTGATGTGCGGACGCTATCGCGAGCAGGCTCACTCCTACATGGGGATTTCGGGTTATTGGGGAATTGCGGGGAGCCGGAAGAACGCTCGTGCGCACGCCGTGGTATGCGCCGCCAGATCTTCCTCGCTCTCTTCACGATGCAACGCCACTTCGCGCAGCACTTCGGTCAGATAAGCCGGCTCATTGCGCCCATTCTTCGGTTTCGGCCGCAGGCTGCGCGGCAGCAGATACGGCGCATCGCTCTCCAGCATCAAGCGCCCACGCTTGATCTCCTTCACCAGCGGATGCAGATGCGTGCCGCGGCGCTCGTCGCAAATCCAGCCGGTTATGCCGATGTGCAAGTCGAGGTCGAGGTAGCTGAACAGCGCTTTTTTCTCGCCCGTGAAGCAATGCACCACGGCGGCCGGCAATTGGTCGCGGTAATCACGGAGAATTTCCAGCAAGCGCTGGCTCGCATCGCGCTCATGCAGGAACACCGGCAATTGCAGGTCGACGGCCATCGCCAGATGCGCTTCGAGGACTTTTTCCTGCTGCGGACGCGGCGAGAAGTCGCGATTGAAATCCAGTCCGCATTCGCCCACCGCGACCACATGCGCTTCCTTGAGCAAACCGCGCAGGCGCTGCTCGCTGTCGGCGTTCCAGTCACTGGCGCTGTGCGGGTGAATGCCCGCGGTGGCGAACAGCTGTTGGCCGCTCTCGTCCAGTCGACGGCACAGCTCCAGTGCCTGCTCGCTGCCGTCGACGCTGGTGCCGGTGAGCACCAATTGGCAGACCCCCGCAGCGTAGGCGCGATCGAGTACAGCTTGGTGTTTGTCGTCGAAACTGGGGTTGGTCAGGTTGACGCCGATATCGATGAGTTGCATGGTGCTACCTCGGACCAAAGGCCGGAAAGCATATCAGAGCTGTAGATTTATAAGAAAAACCAAGAACTACAACAAGTTGAGGCTGTCTCTTGATGCCGCAAGACAGGTTGTGATGGTGAAAATGCCATCATTGCGCCGATCTTCGGTACGTGGCCAGCGCTGCAGGCGCTCTGTTTCTGTCGTTAGATCTCATGAAACCTCATGAGCTCAACCAGTATTCTTTCCGGAGAGTGGATGATACGTCCCTCGGTTTTGCTACTGCTGTGTTGTTCGTTGCTGCTGCCGATGCAGGCGCTCGCGCGTTTGGCTGGCCCGCTGCAAGCCGTGCCGGCGAGCAAGGTCCGTGACCTCGCGGAAATCCGCAGCAGTCGCGTGCTCAAAGTGCTGGTCAATCAGAGCCGCAACAGCTCCGGCGAAGTCCAGGGCCAGGCCATCGGCGTCGAATATCATCGGCTGCGCGCTTTCGAGCAATACCTCAATGGCCACGCGCGCGATGGCCAGGAAATCACCCTCAAAATTATTCCCAAAGCCAAGGATCAACTGCTCGGCGCGTTGCAGCGTGGCGAGGGCGATCTGGTCGCGCCCGGCGAATTGCTCGACGCGCAAGCGGGCCATGCGGTCAGTTCCAGTGCGCCGATTGCCAGTAACGTGCCGCTGATTCTGGTCGGCATCAAAGGCGAGCGCCGATATACACGTCTGGAGCAACTCTCCGGCAAAACCCTGGCATTGCCGACTGGCAGCGCCGCTGGCGATGCGGTCAGTCAGATCAATCAGAAACTCGCGCTGCACAAACTGGCGCCGGTGAAGGTCGAGTGGGTCGACCCGAGCCTGGCGGTCGAGGACGTGCTGGAAATGGTTCAGGGCGGGATTTTTCACCTGACCATCGTCGAGCAGCCGATTGCCGAGCGCTGGGGCAAGATCCTGCCGAAACTGCGCCTCGACCGGCAGGTGCAGATCAGCGAGCCGGGCGAGGAATACTGGTTCGTGCGCCGCGATGCATCGATGCTGCGCGCGAGCATCGACCGCTTCCTGGTCACCTATAAAATGCCCTCGGATCAGGACGTGGCGTTCACGCGGATCTATCGTCGGCTCTATCAAGTCCACTATCCATTGGCCAAGGCTGACCGCCAGCGCCTGGAAAAACTTCGCCCGGTGCTGCAGAAACACGCCGATGCGCAAGGCATGGACTGGCTCAACCTCGCGGCGCTGGCGTTCAAGGAATCGGCGCTGAAACCCGAGGCGCGCAGTGGCAGCGGCCCGACCGGTTTGATGCAGATCACCCCGTCGGCGGCGCAGCGGGTCGGCGTGAACAATATTCAGAACCTCGACGCCAATGTGCAGGCCGGGGCCAAGTACCTGGCGATGATCCGGCGCAAATTCTTTTCCAGCCCCAAACTCAACGAGCGCGAACGCATGGCGTTCGTGCTCGCGGCTTACAACATGGGGCCGGAGCGCGTGCAGGGCATGCGCGCCGAGGCTCGGCGGCGCGGCTTGAACCCCAATCAGTGGTTCTTTCAGGTCGAACGCATTGCCATGGAGCAGGTGGGAATGGGCGCCGTCAGCTATGTTAATAGCGTGAACAAGTATTACTTGGCGTTCGATCGGGAGCGGGAATCGTTGGAGCCTCAAGGGCAAAAAGTCGCCTCACGGAAATGATCGACTAAACTGATTGTTATGGCGGAATATTTGCGCTTTTAACATTCGATTTACCGATTAATATAGCGGCCAACCAACACACACTCACAATGGATGACACAGCATGAGCACTCTGATCAACAAGGTTCTGTTTACCCGCGCTGGCTACGGCCTGACTGTTCTGCGGATCTTCGTCGGCATCATCTTCGCTGCCCACGGTTCGCAGAAACTCTTCGGCTGGTTCGGTGGCTACGGCCTCGCCGGCACCGCGCAGTACATGGAAAGCCTTGGCCTGGCGCCGGGCCACCTGATGGCGATCCTCGCCGGTGGCACCGAGTTCTTCGCTGGCCTGGCGTTGATCATCGGTTTGCTGGTACGTCCTGCGGCACTCGGCCTTACCTTCCTGTCGCTGGTGGCGATCTTCACCGTGCACATCAGCAACGGCCTGTTCATGGCCAACAACGGTTACGAGTTCGCCCTGGCTCTGCTCGGTGGCAGCATTGCCGTGCTGATCGAAGGCGCCGGCAAGCTTTCGGCAGACCGCGCAATCGCCGGCTGACCGCTCTGGCTCAACGAAAAGGCCCGCATTGTGCGGGCCTTTTTTGTTTGGCGTCATTCTTGACACTGCTCGGTCAGTTTCTCTACGATGCCGCTCATGCGCCGATTTAAACAGCTACTTGCGGGGCGCCAGGTGACTCATTCAGTTGCCGATAGAAGCTTGCGTCACGGCTTCGAAATACCGCTAAAGCGCTGGTTCGGTGTTGCCTCTCACCTGCCATGCAGACTTTTGAGGCAGAGACACGACCCATGAATGCACTAAGCCCCGTTGTACGCCCCGCGCCGATCACGGCACATCTCACCCAGCGCAATCCAAAAATCCTGCTTGGCGGCAAACATCAGCCGACGCTTCTGCGTTATCTCGACGGCTGGCCACGGCGCAGCGGCGGACCTGCCGCGTTTCTGATCCAGTTTGTTGAAGACGGCGAATCGCTGGCGCGCTTTGCCAGCGACAGTTTCGATTTGGCGGTGATTCAGTCGCCGAGCCTCGACGACGCGCCGGAAATGATCAAGCAACTGACCCGCGTTGCCCGCCAAGGGCTGATTACTCGGCGCTGACGACTAATCTGCGCCGAGGAGCTTTTTAACCTCGGCAATGATCAGGTCGATGTTGAAGGGCTTCGCCAATACAACATCAAACAAATCCGAGCGCTGCATGCCGATATGTGCCTGAGCGCCGCTCATCAAGATGATTGGCAGATGATTGACTGAGGGCTGGGCTCGCACGGCAGTGGCGAATTCCAGGCCATCCATGACCGGCATCATAAAGTCGGTGATGATCAAGGCTGGCCTTTCTCTGTCCAGCACCTCAAGTCCTTTTCGGCCATTGCTGGCGGTCACCACCATGAACCCTTCATCCTCCAGCGCGAAGCAGAGAATATCAGCGATCAAGTACTCGTCGTCGACGACCAGGATGGTGGTCATGTTAATTCAACCCACGCAAAAGCTTAAGAATTTGAACCCGCAGATGTCTCAGTAGGGACTGGTGGCTCATGTCTTGAAGCCTTTTTCAGGAAAACATCGTGATCTTCAATGACAATCTCAAATCGCGAGGGGTCATAAGAACTATCTCGTACTTTAAGAATGGACAGCGTCCTGCTTAGTTCAGAGTGATTCTCGGAGAAGCGCATCAACATCAGGTTATCGACGATGCTCGACAGGTCAGAGTTGGGTGCGGTGACCTCAGAGCCAAACAAATCGCGCATTTCCCAGGAGGCAAATACGGTCACACCGCGGGATCGCAACTCGTTCATCAACGCGCTGAAGAAATCAGTAATGCGCGCCGGATTGGTCGACACTCGCGTCATACCGCTGAGACTGTCGATGAACAGGCGCTTGATGCCCTTTTCTTCAACGATACTCAGCAGCCGTGCGCCGAGTCCGTCGAGCAATCCTTCAGTCGTCGGCTGCAAGGCGATGGTCAGTGCGCCGCTGTCCTCCATGCCTTTGATATCGATGCCCAAGGACAGGCCTTTGAGCCGTAACCGTTGCGGACTTTCGTAGAAACCAAAATGCAGGCCCGGAGCTTCCACCGTCGATTCGGCGAGGAATTTGAGGCCCAGCGTGGTTTTGCCAATCCCTGACGGGCCGATCACCAGCGTCACACTGGAACTGTGCAGGCCGCCACCCAAAATGCCGTCAAGCGAGCCAATGCCACTGGGAATACGCGTCAAGTCGGAGCTGTCGGGGGCGGAGGGGTGGCTGTAGAGACTTTCCAGGCGTGGGTAAACGACCAAGCCCTGATCGGTAATTTCACACTCATGAAGACCGGTCATTGCGCCGCTGCCACGAGTCTTGCGCAATTGGATGCGCCGGACCGAGCGCGTGCCATAGAGCTCTTCGCCCATCTCGATGACACCATCAACCATGGTGTGCTCAGGGCTGCCGTCGTCGAGGCGCGAGCTGGTGAGAAACAGCACTGTGCAACCCGCGAACGCGGCGTGGCCCTGCAACTCTGAAATGAATTTCTTGGTGTCGATGTGCGAATCGGCTTTGGAGCGCGCATTGAGCAAACCGTCGACCACCATGACTGTGGCTTTCTGGCGGCTGATCTCGCGCCGAAGCAGTTTCACAACCTCATCCAGACCTTCGTTTTCCAGCGTGTCGAATGCGCTGACAAACTGAATTTCGGCGCCGACTTTGGACGAGTCGAAAAAGCTCAGGGTCGAAAGAAACTGGAAAAGACGGTCGTGTGACTCGGCCAGCAGCGTGGCGACCAGAACCCGGCCGCCATTGTTCGCATGATGGAACCCGAGCTGGTTCGCGAGGATCGTTTTGCCAGACCCCGGGCGCCCCTGAATTATGTACGAAGCGCCCGCGACCAGCCCTCCTTTGAGCAGAGCGTCGAGCCCTTCTATTCCACTTTGGAGGCGTTTTAGCTTTTCCACAATGCGACCCTGATCTGAAAAACAGGCTGTTTAAGCCGAATGGACGGAATGCTAACGCCATTTTCGTTTTGGAGCCATTCACGCCTGGCTCATTGATGGCCAATCGAGCAGTTAATCCCGGTCCCAGGCCGACTTTTACTCGGACTTCGTACCGCTATCGGTTTGCTCAAATCAGCCTTCCTTGCAGATGACCTCCCAATCCTGCAGTGATTCAAATGCAGGACCAAAAATGTGCGGTTAAATCGAGCGCTGGTTGACACGCAGGGACAATTCTTCGGCGGACTCTTTTCGCTCGGAGTAACGATCAACCAGATAGTCCTGACGATCGCGCAGCAGCAGTGTGAACTTCACCAGTTCTTCCATCACGTCTACCAGTCGGTCGTAGTAGGCGGACGGCTTCATCCGGCCGGCGTCATCGAATTCAGTGAACGCCTTGGCCACCGACGATTGGTTCGGGATGGTGAACATGCGCATCCACCGACCCAGTATCCGCAGTTGGTTGACCACGTTGAAAGACTGCGAACCGCCGCACACTTGCATCACGGCCAGGGTCTTTCCTTGCGTGGGTCGTACAGCACCCATCGCCAGCGGAACCCAGTCGATCTGGGCCTTGAACACTGCGCTCATGGCGCCATGGCGCTCAGGGGAACACCACACCTGGCCTTCAGACCAGAGCATGAGTTCGCGCAACTCCGCAACTTTGGGATGGGTCTGCGGCGCATCGTCCGGCAGCGGCAAACCCGAGGGGTCGAAGATCTTGCTTTCGGCGCCAAACTCTTCCAGCAGGCGGGCGGCTTCCTGAGTCACTAAGCGGCTGAAAGAGCGTTCTCGCGTCGAGCCATACAGCAGCAGAATGCGTGGCTTATGGAGTGACGGCGTGCGCGGCTCCAGTTGCTCCAGCGAAGGATGGTCGATCAGGTCGGCGTGTACGTTGGGCAATGTGTCGTGCATATAAACTCCTGCGGCGGCGCCGGGGCAGGGCGCCGCCTCGGTTGATCTTTAAAGCGAACCGATCCGGTCCAGTTCAGTTTTGAGCCGGTCGGCGCTCATGTTCTCCAGCGGTAGCGCAAAAAAGGCGCTCGCGCGTTCGCGAATCTTGCCGAGGGTGGCTTCAAACGCTGCGCTGATCTCGGCGTCTGAACCGGTGACTGCCGACGGATCGGCCAGGCCCCAATGCGCCTTCAAGGCTGGCCCGAAAAAGATCGGGCATGCTTCACCTGCAGCCCGATCACAGACGGTAATGACAATGTCCGGAGGCGAGCCTGCAAACGCGTCCGACGCCTTGCTGCTCAACCCCGTGGTGGAAACGCCCGCCGCTTCCAGCGTTTGTAATGCGCGCTGGTTTACTCGACCACTGGGAAAACTTCCCGAGCTGACCGCTTCTACGCCGTCAGGCGCCAAGTGGTTGAACAGCGCTTCGGACAGAATGCTGCGGCAGCTGTTGTGGGTGCACATGAACAAGACTTTCATCAGCAGATTCCCTGATTCAGAAATTGAGGCGCAATGCCGGGGCGCGCAGGCTGGCAATCAGCCTTTGATTAACCCGGTTCGGACGTGAATCAGCTGCACATCGCCTGATTGACAGGACGGTCGTTCATGCAGCACAGGCGTTTCGTCTCGGTTTCCAGCCACTGCTGATTGGCGTCTACGACGTCTTTCAACACCGCGGTCACCCACGCCGGCATATCGGGATTCAGTCGGTAGTAAACCCACTGGCCCTGGCGACGATCCATCAGCAAACCGGAAGAGCGCAGCAGTGCCAAATGACGTGAAATCTTTGGCTGACTCAGGTCGAGTGCCGCCGTCAGCTCGCACACGCAGAGCTCGCCTTCACTGACGACGAGCAGCGTAATTTTGGCGCGGGTGTCGTCTGCCAGGCACTTGAACAAGGTGGTGGGGTTCATGGGCTCTGTCACGGGTCCTCCTGATGTTCGGTCTCAAACCAAATAGAGAGCTTGATGCGCTTGTGGATCTCATGGCGCGTTTGGCGGACCGCAATCGCTGAAGCACTTGATAGCAAGGCCTGTGGTTGACCCAGACGCATACGAAAAACCGAATATACGTTTTGGCGAATATTCGGTAAAGCGAATATCAACCTCACCCTGCGCTGGGCGTTTGTTGTCAAAGCGCTGGACGAGCGTGTTCAAGGATTGGGTTTCGAAATGACTATCCAGGCAACCTGTGCACGGAGCGGCTAGGCGGGGCGCCTCTTGTACGGAAACTATCGAGCGAAGAATAATTATCTGGATAGAGACGACGGCGCCGTGTATTGCTACGTCCATAGGCTGGTTGCACGCGGCAGAGCGCTGCTCGCCAGTGAATGATTGAGAGGCGGGGCATTTGTGAGTACGAACATCATTACCGTTGAGGGCCATGAAGCCCTGAAGCAAGAGCTGGATTACCTGTGGAGAGAAAAACGCCCTGATACCACCAGAAAGGTTACGTGGGCGGCGTCTTTAGGCGATCGAAGCGAGAATGCCGACTATCAATACAACAAAAAACTTCTGCGAGAAATTGACCGTCGGGTGAGGTATCTGCGCAAGCGTCTCGAAGACGTTCGGGTTGTTCACTACTCTCCGGAACAAGAGGGGCATGTGTTTTTTGGCGCTTGGGTGGAGGTTGAAAACGAGGCAGGCGAGATCAAGAAATTCAGAATCGTTGGATATGACGAGATCTATGGTCGCAACGATTACATTTCGATTGATTCACCGATGGCGCGCGCACTGTTGAAGAAGCAGGAAGGTGATGAGGCGGTTGTGCAGACGCCCACCGGAGAAATTCTCTGGTGGATCAACCAGGTGACATACGTCAAATAGCTCGTAGCAAACAATTCGGCGGGCCTCCGCGCTGCACTTTTCAAGGTGAAGCGCGGTGCCGGTTCATGCCGACTTTTGGGCTGCGTGCCAGAACCTGTCAGCCCTCGCGCAAGACTGTCAGGGGGCTGGCGTTCAGCGCGCGGCGCGTGCCGAACACACCGGCGCCACCGATCAGCACTGCGCCAATCAACGGCAACACCAGCAGCCACGGATGCGGCTGCCACGGCAGGTCGAAGGCGTAGCGGTAAAGCACCAGACTCACCACTTCCGAACCGATCGCCGCGAGCAAACCACTGACCGCGCCGAGCAGGCCGAACTCGATCCGCCGCGCCTTGACCAGCAGTTTGCGTTCAGCGCCCAAGGCTCGCAGCAACGCGCCTTGGCGAATCCGCTCATCCAGGGTGGCCTGCAAACCGGAGAACAGCACCGCCATCCCCGCCGCCAAGACGAACAACAACACGTATTCCACCGCCAGCGTGACTTGCGCGAGGATGCTGCGCAGCTGCTCCAGCAAAGCTTCCACCTGCAAAATGGTGACTGCCGGGAACGCCCGGGACAGGTCGACAATCTGCTGATCGTGACCGGCCGCCAGATAGAAACTGGTGAGGTACGTCGCGGGCAAGTCCTTCAAGGTGCCGGGCTGGAAGATCATGAAGAAGTTCGGCTGGAAATTGTCCCAGTTGATGTCGCGCAGGCTGGTAACTTTCGCTTCGCGATTGACCCCGCCAACGGTGAACACCATGTGATCGCCGAGTTTGAGTTTCAGGCTCTCGGCGACTTTGCCTTCGACCGACACTCCCGGAACCTCGTCCGGCGTCTGTTCGCTCCACCAGCTGCCCGAAGTGAGCTTGTTGCCCGCCGGCAGGTCCGCCGCCCAGGTCAGGCTCAAGTCACGCTGGATCGCCCGGTCACCGGCCGAATCCTTGCTGACGATGTCCTGCACCGCTTCGCCGTTGATGCTGATCAAGCGACCGGGAACCACCGGATACAGCGGCGCCGACTGCGCCGACAATTCGACCAGGCGATCGGTAAAGGCTTGCTTCTCCGCCGGCAGGATGTTCAACGCAAAATAATTCGGGGCGTTTTTCGGTAACTGGTTCTGCCAAGTATCGAGCAGCTCGCCACGGAGCAGGGCGATCAACGCCATCGACAGCAGAATCAAACCAAACGCCAGCGCTTGGCCAGCCGCCGCCAGTGGATGGCGCAGCAATTGGCCCAGGCCCAGGCGCCACGGCAGCGAAGCGCGGGCCAACATCCGGCGCAGGCTTTTCAATAGCAACAGCAGCAACCCGCCGAGGACCACAGCAGCGACTACGCCACCGCCGAGCAGGGCAAAAGTCAGCACCAGATCCAGACTCAGGCGCCACATGATCAAGCCGAGTGCGCCGAGTGCTGCGCCGTAGACCATCCAGGTGCTGGATGGAATCGGCAACATGTCGCGGCGCAATACACGTAATGGTGGCACCCGGCCGAGTGCGGCCAGCGGCGGCAGGGCAAAACCGGCGAGTGCCACCAGCCCGGTGCCGATCCCGGCTACCGCCGGCAGCAAGCCGCCCGGTGGCACGTCGGTTGGCAGCAAGTCGTGCAATAAGGCGAACAGCCCGAGTTGCGCCAGCCAACCGATCAGGGCGCCGCTGAGACTCGCGAGCAGACCCAGCACGGTCAACTGCAAACTGAACAGCACCATGGTTTCCCGGCGTGACAAACCCAGGCATCGCAGCAGGGCGCTGGCGTCGAAACGACGGGTGGCGAAGCGCGTTGCCGACAGCGCAACCGCGACGCCGGACAACAACACCGCGACCAGACTGGCCATGTTCAAATAGCGTTCGGCTTTGCCCAACGCGCCACCGATCTGTCGGTTGCCGTCGCGGGCATCCTGCAGGCGTTGGTTGGGGGCGAGGCCGGGTTTGACCAGTTGCCGATAGGTTTCCAGCGCCTCAGCTTTGCCGCGCCAGAGCTCGCGGTAGCTGACCCGGCTTCCGGGTTGCACCACGCCAGTCGCCGTGAGGTCGCTGAGGTTGATCAATACGCGTGGGGTCAGGCTGTAGAAATTGCCGGCGCGGTCGGGCTCGTAAGTCAGCACACGCGCCAGTTTCAAGGTTTTCATGCCGACGTCGATGCTGTCGCCGATCTTCAGGTCCAGCGCCGTCAGCAGTCGCGCCTCGACCCAGGCTTCGCCGGATTTCGGCCCGCCGCCGGATTCTTCGGCAGCGAAGGGCGCCGGGGCGCTTTTCAGTTCGCCACGCAGGGGATAAACGTCGTCGGCAGCTTTGATGCTCGACAGTTGAATGCCGTTGTCGGTGGCGATGACGCTGGAAAACTCCACCACCTGAGCATGTTCCAAGCCCAGCTCGGTGCCGCTGCGGATTTGCTCCGGTCGCGCTGGCGAGCTGCCTTCGAGCAGCAGGTCGGCGCCGAGAAATTCGGTGGCGCGCAGCAGCATCGCGCCATTCAGGCGCGCGCCGAAATAACCGATGGCGGTACTCGCCGCCACGGCTACCAGCAATGCAAAGAACAATACCCGCAGCTCACCGGCGCGGGCGTCGCGCAGCAGTTGGCGGATGGCGAGGCTGAACAGGCGCAATAGCGGCAGGCGTGCCATCAAGGCTCCAGAGGGGCGACCAGCAGGCCGGCTTCAAGGCGGATCAGGCGCCGGCAACGATGTGCCAGGCGTTCGTCGTGAGTGACCAGCACCAGCGTCGTGCCGCGTTCCTTGTTCAATTCGAACAACAGATCGCTGATGCGCTCGCCGGTGTGGCTGTCGAGGTTGCCGGTCGGTTCGTCGGCGAACAACACGTCGGGTTCGGCGGCAAATGCCCGGGCGATCGCCACGCGTTGCTGTTCGCCGCCGGAGAGTTGGCGTGGCGAATGGGTCAGGCGCTGGCCGAGGCCGACGCGTTCGAGCAATTGCGTGGCGCGTTGCCGGGCGTCTTTGCGGCCATCGAGCTCCAGCGGCAGCATCACGTTTTCCAGCGCATTCAGGCTGTCGAGCAACTGGAACGACTGAAACACAAACCCGACGTGTTCGGCACGAATGCGCGCGCGTTGGTCTTCATCGAGATTGCTCAGCGCCTGCCCGGCCAGCGTGACTTCGCCACTGCTCGGCAGGTCGAGGCCGGCGAGCAAGCCGAGAAGGGTGGATTTACCGGAACCGGAGGCGCCGACGATGGCCAAACTGTCGCCCTTGTTCAGTTCCAGGCTGAGTTCGTGCAGGATAGTCAGTTCACCTTCCGCGCTGGGAACCACTTTGCTGAGGTTCTTCGCGGTGAGAATGCTTGCGCCCATGGAGAATCCGATGCGAGTGTGGTTTTTGAGTGCTGGCCTGGCCTTGATGTGCATGGCCCAGAACGCAGCGGCGGGTACAGTCCTGATCGTTGGCGATAGTATCAGCGCCGGTTTCGGACTGGATACCCGCTTGGGGTGGGTATCGCTGCTTGAGCAACGGCTCAAGCGCGAAGGTTTCGACGATAAAGTGATCAATGCCTCGATCAGCGGCGACACCAGTGCCGGAGGCCAGGCACGCCTGCCGGCGCTGCTTGCAGAGCATAAACCGGAGCTGGTCATCCTCGAATTGGGGGGCAACGATGGCTTGCGCGGGATGCTTCCAACGCAATTGCAACAAAACCTTGCGGCGATGATCGACAGCTCTCGGGCCAGCGGCGCCAAAGTCCTGCTGCTGGGCATGCAATTGCCGCCCAACTATGGCAAACGCTACACCGAGCAGTTCGCGCAGGTCTACGGCACGCTGGCGGAGGAGAAAAAAATCCCCCTCGTCCCGTTTTTCCTCGACGGCGTCGGCGGTCACCCGGACCTGATGCAAGCCGATGGCCTGCACCCGGCTGCGGCGGCTCAGGACAAGTTGCTGGAAAATGTCTGGCCGACGCTGAAACCGCTGCTTTGACGCTTTTCTAGTGACGGTGTTTCGGCTAAGGTGGCGCCCCCGATTTGGAGCCCCCGATGCCGCGTCCTGCCTGGTCCCTTTTTGCCTACCAACTGATCGAGCCTGACGAACAGCTGGATCTGTTCGCCTGCCAGGAAGTGCGGGTGCATCTGGTGACGCGTCAGCTGGAACTCGGCGGCTCGGCAGATCGGACGTTGTGCGGCAGCCTGCTGCCGGCGCAACCGCGCTGGTCGAGCGTGGATCGCCGAGTGTTTCAGGATCAGCGGCTGTGCTCGCTGTGCCGGGCGATCCTCGAATCGCAGAAGCGCGGCACCTCGCCGATCTGGCCTGAGCTGCGTTTCGAGCTGTAATCGTCTATCCAACCTTAAAGTTTCACCCCACCCCTGTGGCGAGGGGGCTTGCCCCCGTCGGGGTGCGAAGCGCCCCTCAAAAACAGTCGCCGCGACTCTTGGTCAGTAATGTCGTGTTCGGATTACGACTGCTTCGCAGTCGAACCGGGGCAAGCCCCCTCGCCACAGTGGCTCGCTTGCCACAGGGTTTCTGTGGGTGCGGGCTTCACTCGCGCAAGCCGAAAAAACGTCATGCATCGCCTGCCACGCCGCCGGGCTCCCCGAATTCCGGGAGGCCAGTGTACAATCCGTTTTTTACCCCAAGTCGACCACGCGAAGGATTTTCCGGATGTTGCCGCGCTTTCCTGCTGTCACCCGCTGCCTGACCCTTGCCGCCCTGTGTGTGGCCGGTCCGGTTTCAGCATTAGAGTTGCCTCTGCCACCGCCCGGTGAAGACATCATCGGTCAGGTGCAGGTGATCAAGGCCAAATACGAAGACACCTTCGCCGACCTTGGCACTACCTACGACCTCGGCTATTCGGAAATGGTCGCGGCCAACCCGGGCGTCGATGCCTGGTTGCCGGGCGCCGGCACCGAAATCGTCCTGCCGACCCGCTTCATCCTGCCGCCGGGCCCGCGCGAAGGCATCGTCATCAACCTCGCTGAATACCGCCTCTACTACTTCCCGAAAGGCCGGGACGTGGTTTACACCTTCCCGTTGGGGATCGGTCGTGAGGGCTGGGGTTCGCCGATTGCCCACACCACCATCACTGCAAAAACACCGAACCCGACCTGGACCCCTCCAGCCTCGATCAAGGCTGAGCACTTGGCCGACGGCGACCCGTTGCCGAATGTGGTGCCGGCCGGTCCTGACAACCCGCTGGGCCCGTTCAAGTTCAACCTCGGCACGCCGGGCTACCTGATTCACGGTTCGAACAAGAAGTTCGGCATTGGCATGCGCACCAGTCACGGCTGCTTCCGCATGTTCAACAACAACGTGCTGGAAATGGCCGGCATGGTGCCGGTCGGTACGTCGGTGCGGATCATCAACGACCCGTACAAGTTTGGCGTCAGCGGCGGCAAGGTTTACCTCGAAGCGCACACCCCGCTCGACGACAACGGCAACCCGTCGGTGGTCGACAAGCACACCGCGGTGATCAACGCGATGCTCAAGCGTGAAGACATCACCAACAACTTGCGCATGAACTGGGATGTGGTGCGTGACGTGGTGGCTGCCGAAGACGGCCTGCCCGTCGAGATCGCCGTGCCGAATGGCGCTGCTCCGATGGTGTCGAGCGCGCCGGTCGAACTGCAGTAAAACCTGCGCAGCACGAAGACAATCAACCCGCCGACGCTGGCCGCGTCGGCGGGTTTTTTATCGCCGGGGATAAATTCCGGGCATAAAAAAAGCCGACCCAAAAATGGGTCGGCTTGATAACAACCCCGAAGGATTATTACTTGCGGCTAGCTTTGTCCAGCATGCGCAGAGCACGCTCGTTAGCTTCGTCAGCAGTCTGTTGTGCTTTTTGAGCAGCAGCCAGAGCTTCATCAGCTTTACGGTAAGCTTCGTCTGCACGAGCTTGGGAGCGAGCAGCTGCGTCTTCAGTAGCGGTCAGACGTGCTTCGGTTTCTTTCGATACGCTGCTGCAACCGGTAGCCAGAACTGCGGCCAGAGCCAGCGCAGAGAATTTCAGAACGTTGTTCATCGTGTTCCCCTTCAAGGACTTTCTATTAAGTAGCTGTCTCCTCAGAGTGAGGAAATAGCCGGCGTACATACTACCCATTACTTGTCGTAAGTAAACTGACGTAAAGCAAGAAGCAAAAAAATTGTAGGCGTTGATTCTTTTTCGAGCAACTTTTAACTGCGCTGTATAAAAAATATCCAGCTGCAAGCCCCGAGATGAGCGAGCTGCGGGCAAAAAGTTCCCTGAGCGCAAAGGCTGATTTCAATTCGTTGTTAAAGTCTGACTAGATGCTTTCGTCTACACTTCTGTTCGGATTTTGCGTAGCACCTCACATATCTTTCTGCATGTTGAGGTGACTTTAACAACGGTGGCTCGTCTTAAGTCTCAATATCCGGCAATGTTCAGGCTTGAACCCGGGAAGATCCCCGCTCGAGCCGTCCCTGCATCACCCGGAGCAGCACCCGCCACCCCACGTCAAGACGAGCGCACCTTGAGCATTTTCGCCAATGGTGCCTACTATTTGATAGTGCCCAGGTAGCGCGAGATCGGTGCGGCTCTTCTCGGTGTCCATTCAGGCACAGGGTGGCGTAGATGTTCCTTCGCCGGAAAAACATCGGTAAGGTAGGGGTCAGAATTCAAGACCCGCGAGGAGTAGTGATGAGCGAGGCGTTGTCCATCCACCATGACCAGGCTGGTCATCAGTTCGAGACCAATGTGGACGGTCATCGTGCCTACCTGACCTATATGGATCTGGGGAAACAGACCCTGGATATTTACCGCACCTTCGTGCCCAACGCATTGCGTGGCCGTGGCATTGCGGCGGCATTGACCGAGCAGGCGCTGCAGTACGCCGAAGAAATGGGCTACACGGTGATTCCATCGTGCTCCTACGTCGAGCGCTACATGGAACGCCACCAGCGGCACGCGGCGAAACTGAGCCAGTAAACGCGAGACATAAAAAAACGCCGGGTTTTCAGCCCGGCGTTTTTTTTGTGCCCTATTTCTCGTGCCAGAAGACGTTGATCAGCCGCGATCACGTTTCGGCAGCACATCCTTGAGCTTGGCATGCATGCTGCGCAAGGTGTTTTCGGTGGCGGCCCAATCGATGCAGGCATCGGTGATCGACACGCCGTATTGCAGATCGGCGAGGTCTTTCGGGATCGCCTGGCAGCCCCAGTTCAAGTGGCTTTCGACCATCAGGCCGATGATCGACTGGTTGCCTTCGAGGATCTGGTTGGCAACGTTCTCCATCACCAGCGGTTGCAGGGCCGGGTCCTTGTTGGAGTTGGCGTGGCTGCAATCGACCATGATGTTCGGCTTGATCTTGGCTTTGTTCAGCGCTTGCTCGCAGAGCGCGACGCTGACCGAATCGTAGTTCGGCTTGCCGTTGCCGCCGCGCAAGACCACGTGACCGTAGGCATTGCCCTTGGTGGTGACGATCGACACGCCACCTTCCTGGTTGATGCCGAGGAAACGGTGCGGGCTCGACACCGATTGCAGCGCGTTGATCGCTACCGTCAGGCCGCCGTCGGTGCCGTTCTTGAAGCCGACCGCCGAGGACAGGCCCGAAGCCATTTCACGGTGAGTCTGCGATTCGGTGGTGCGCGCGCCGATCGCCGACCAACTGATCAAATCCTGCAGATATTGCGGGGAGATCGGGTCCAGCGCTTCGGTGGCGGTTGGCAAGCCCATCTCGGCCAGGTCCAGCAACAACTGGCGACCGATGTGCAAACCATCCTGAATCTTGAACGAGTCGTCGAGGTACGGATCGTTGATCAGACCTTTCCAGCCGACGGTGGTACGTGGCTTCTCGAAATACACGCGCATGACCAGATACAGCGTATCCGAGACTTCGGCAGCCAAAGTCTTCAGGCGCTCGGCGTATTCGTGGGCAGCCTTGATGTCGTGGATCGAGCAAGGCCCGATCACCACAAACAGACGGTGGTCGGTGCCATCAAGAATGTTGCGAATGACTTCGCGGCCCTTGGTCACGGTGCGCAGGGCAGCGTCGCTCAAAGGGATATCACGCTTGAGCTGATCCGGAGTGATCAGGGTTTCGTTGGAAGCGACGTTTAGGTCGTTGATCGGTAAATCAGCCATCGTTTACTCGTCAGGTCACGGGTGCCATCCGCCAGCGAACCCGCGCGGCGGAGCACAGCAAATTAAGCGCGTCGGGGAGCGGAACCTTAGCGCGTTACACCGTGGCTAGACAATGGGCAAACGCCGGTTTAATCCAGCACAGACTGAGCAAAAGCCCTGCGAACCGTGTCATGGGAGAACTCGTCGGCGTGCTCCTGCACCCATTCGAGCGCGCGCGCCTGAATATCCTGCAAGTCTTCGTTGGCTTCATGCAGCCGGCAGTAACGTTCGATCTGGCACACCTGCTCGCCCATTCGCGCGCTGAACAGCATCTGCTCATCGACAAACGCGATGCCCACCAGATAGCCGCGTTTGCGCCGCAGGCACCACGCCACATAGCCCAGATAACGCAAGTCGGGATTCAAGGTCGGCATGCGCACTTCCAGCGCGGTGCCATGACGCCACGCGCGGTGGTAATTGCAAGCCATGCCGCCGAGGCTGATAGTGTGCAGCCGTTGCCGTGAAATGCACTCATGTTTGAGTAGCGTCAGCTCCACGGGCACATCGACAGGATGAGGAAGAAAACGTCCCATGAACACGGACTCCCTGTGTCGCCCATTTGACATTGTTTCCCCCAGTATAGTGGTCGAAATGCAACTGACCGATTTCGACGCCGACCAACGGCTGCTGGCGATGAGCGGTGTTTCGCTGGTGATTTTCACCAGTGTCGGCTGCGCCAGTTGCCGCTATGCGCGCGAGCAATTGCCGAGGTTGCAACTGCCGATCGATCGGCTGTGCTGGATCGACGCCGCCGACAATGGCGGGTTGGTCGAGCGTTATGAGGTGTTTCAATTGCCGGCGCTGTTTGTGGTGCGCGACGGTGAATTTTTTGGCGCGCTACAGTCGCGCCTGACCGCCGCCGAACTGAATGAAGCGCTGGCGCAGGCGTTGAATCGAATTGCAGAGGAATTGCCATGATGCAAGCAGTTGCCAAGCCAAGAATCGGCATTATCGGGACCGGCGCCATCGGCGGTTTCTATGGATTGATGCTGGCGCGCGCCGGGTTCGACGTGCACTTTTTGCTTCGCAGTGAATTTTCCGCGGTCGCCGCGCAAGGCTTGCAGGTCAATAGCGCGGTGCATGGCGCGCTGAGCCTGAACCCGGTCCAGGCTTATTCAGCCGCCGAAGACATGCCGCCGTGCGACTGGTTGCTGGTGGCGGCGAAGAGCACCAGTTCCGGTCTCGCGCCGGTCATCGCCAAAGCGGCCGCGCCGGGCGCCAAAGTCCTGTTGCTGCAAAACGGCCTGGACGTCGAGGACAGTCTGCGCGAGGTGTTGCCCGATTCGCTGCACTTGCTTGGCGGGCTGTGCCTGATCTGCGTTCACCGTGAAGGCCCCGGCGTCATCACTCACCAAGCCCTCGGCGCGGTGAACGTCGGCTACCACAGCGGCCCGGCGCACGATGAGGCAACGCGCATGGCCATCGTCGAGGAGGGCGCCGGACTGTTTCGCAGCGCCGGCATCGACTCGCAAGCGATGCCCAATCTGCATCAGGCGCGCTGGCAGAAACTGGTCTGGAACATTCCTTATAACGGTCTGTCAGTGTTACTCGGCGCCAGCACCGCGCCGCTGATGTCAGATGCCGACAGCCGCGCGCTGATCCAGGCGCTGATGGCCGAAGTGGTGCAGGGCGCCAAGGCCTGTGGCCACGACATCGCGCCCGGTTACGCCGACTTCTTGTTCAGCATGACCGAAAAAATGCCCGACTATTGGCCGAGCATGCACCACGATTTGCTGCACAAACGGCCGCTGGAATTGGAAGCGATTTACGCCCGACCGCTCGCGGCGGCAAAAGCGGCGGGCTGTGAATTGCCACTGATCGAAGCGCTGCACTGGGCGCTGGTTTTTATCGATCGACGTAACGTCTGAGTCGATGCAGCGACATTAAAGGAAAGGGCAGGGGAACAGGCATGGCAAAAGAGATCGATGACAAGTTGGTGCTGGCGATTTCTTCGCGCGCGCTGTTCGACTTGAGTGAGAGCCACAAGGTCTATTTGTCGAGCGGTGTCGAAGCCTATCGGCAGTACCAGATTGAACACGAAGACGAAATTCTCGCGCCGGGTGATGCCTTTCCGCTGGTGGAAAAACTGCTGAAACTGAACGCCAGTCTTGGCCGGGCCCGGGTCGAAGTGGTGCTGGTCTCGCGCAACAGCGCCGACACCGGCTTACGCGTTTTCAATTCGATTCATCATTACGGCCTGGCGATTTCCCGCGCGGCGTTTGTCGGTGGGCGCAGTCCTTATCCGTACCTCAAGGCATTTGGTTGCGACCTGTTTCTCTCGACGCACGCCGAAGATGTGCGCAGTGCGCTGGACGCCGGTTTCGCTGCCGCGACCATTCTCTCGGGCGGTGCCAGCCGCGCCGCGAGTGACGAATTGCGCATCGCTTTTGATGGCGACGCAGTGCTGTTTTCCGATGAATCGGAGCGGGTTTATCAGTCCGGCGGGCTGGAAGCGTTCCAGGCCAGCGAGCGCGAATCGGCGCGCGAGCCACTGCGCGGCGGCCCGTTCAAAGGTTTTCTGGCGGCGCTGAATCTGTTGCAACGCGAATTCCCCGACGAATCCTGTCCGATCCGCACGGCGCTGGTCACTGCCCGTTCGGCCCCGGCCCATGAGCGGGTGATCCGCACGTTGCGCGAATGGGATATTCGTCTCGATGAATCGCTGTTTCTCGGCGGCCTGACCAAAGCGGCGTTCCTCGAAGCCTTCGCCGCCGACGTGTTTTTCGACGATCAGGCCGGTCATTGCGAGCTGGCGCGCGAAGTAGTCGCCACCGGACATGTGCCACATGGCATAAGCAACGAGCAAAAAGTTTAAGCCCTCGCGTCAAGGTGTTACGCGGCCCGTCGTACTCGGCAAGGCACTGCTAAGCTGAATCAATCTCCGCCATGTCGGCACGCAAGGAGGTCATATGATTCGTTCCATGCTGTATGCCACCGACCTCGGCCTGTACGCACCTTTGGTGATGCAGCATGCCTTGGCGATGGCGCGAACATTCAATGCCGACTTGTATGTGGTGCACGCCGTGGAACCCATGGGGCTGTTCGCCGAGTCGGTGCTGCAAAGTTATCTGGATGAGCAGGCGCTGAACGAATTTCACAGTCAGGGCCTGAGCACGGTGATCGCCAATATCGAGCGGCGGGTGCTCGACAGTTTTCGTGAAGAGCTGGGGGATGAGGGCGAGCAGGACCTTGAACGGATTCAAGCGGTGCGGGTGGTGCAGGGCGATCCGGCGCAGGTGATTCTCGACCAGGCGCAGAAACTCTCGGTGGATTTGCTGATCGTAGGAAGTCACAGCCATCGCGCCAGCGCGGAAACTCCGTTGGGCCGCACGGCCGCGCGGGTGGTGCAACTGTCGAGGGTGCCGGTCTATCTGGTGCCGCTTGTGGAACGTCGGCGTCAGGGTGACCGCTAGAACACCAATAATGGCGTTTTGATAAAAAAGTTCTAGATTTATTATTCAAACCATTAATATAGTTATATACCGTCGCTGATGCCCGTGGCGTCTACCTGCTTTGAGGGATTCATATGAAGCTTCAACAATTGCGCTACATCTGGGAAGTGGCGCACCACGACCTCAACGTTTCCGCTACCGCCCAGAGTCTCTACACCTCGCAGCCGGGCATCAGTAAGCAGATCCGTTTGCTGGAAGACGAATTGGGCGTCGAAGTTTTCGCCCGCAGCGGCAAGCACCTGACCCGCGTCACCCCGGCCGGCGAGCGCATCATCACCACCGCCGGCGAGATCCTGCGCAAAGTTGAAAGCATCAAGCAGATCGCCCAGGAATTCTCCAACGAGAAGAAAGGCACACTGTCGATCGCCACCACGCACACTCAGGCGCGTTACGCGCTGCCGCCAGTGATCAGCAATTTCATCAAACAATACCCCGACGTTGCCCTGCACATGCACCAGGGTTCGCCGATGCAAATCGCCGAAATGGCTGCGGACGGCACCGTCGATTTCGCCATCGCCACCGAAGCGCTGGAACTGTTCGGTGATCTGGTGATGATGCCGTGCTATCGCTGGAACCGTTGCGTAGTCGTGCCGCAGGGCCACCCGCTGACCAAACTGCCGAAGTTGACGCTGGAAGCACTGGCCGAATACCCGATCGTGACCTACGTGTTCGGTTTCACCGGCCGTTCGAAACTCGATGAAGCCTTCAGCCACCGTGGCCTGACGCCGAAAGTGGTGTTCACCGCTGCCGACGCCGACGTGATCAAGACTTACGTGCGCCTGGGTCTGGGCGTGGGCATCGTCGCGAAAATGGCGGTGGACGCCAAACTCGACAGCGACCTGGTAATGCTCGATGCCAGCGACCTGTTCGAATCCAGCGTGACCAAAATCGGCTTCCGTCGTGGCACATTCCTGCGTGGTTTCATGTGCGACTTCATCGAGAAGTTTGCGCCGCACCTGACCCGCGAAGTCATGGCCAAAGCCATTCAGTGCCACAACAAACAGGAACTGGAAGAACTGTTCGACGGCGTCGAACTGCCGGTTCACTAAGCGGCCAGCCCACTAAACTGCCAGGCCACTGAACAGCTTCAGATCACCTCGGTAACAGCAAACTGTTGCCGAGCGCCCGCCACCAGAATCTCCACCTCATCACCTTCAAACTTGCCCAGCAGGCTTTTGCCCAGCGGCGAGCGCGGGGTGATGACGGTCACCAGTTGCCCGACCACATCGACCTTCAAACCCGCCGCGTCAGGGGCGAGGAACAGCCATTGCTCGCGTCCCTTGTCGTCTTCGAGACCCAGCAGGGCGCCGACTTCGATACCGCGCTGATCGTCATACGCACGCAAGATCAGGTTCTGACACAGATTGAGTGAATGACGGATTTCCTCGACCCGTTTCGCTTGCCCGGCGGCGAGGTACGACGCCTCCAGACCGAGCGTGTCGTATTTGTTTTCGGCGATGTTTTCTTCGTGGGTCGCGGTTTCGTACGCGGTTTGCGCCGCGCGTTCCGCGATGTCGAGATCGATCCGCAGCTTGTCGAGAATCAATTGGTGGACGAAAGGCTTGTTCATGATCAATCGCAGAATTGCTGGACGTTGGCGCGACTTTTTTCGTTCGGCGCGTTGCGGTCCTGTTGCAGCCAGAACTGGCATTTGGGGTTCGACAGATTGCGCGTATTGCTGCGCGCCTGATCAAGATTTTGCTGCAGCTCGTTCTGGCGCAGGTTCTGCTGATATTGCTCGAACATCGGCGTTTCAGCCTCCGGTTGCACCACCGCTGGCGGCTTGGCCAGTTGCTGCACGGCTTGGGCCACGGGCGCCAATTGCTCGGGAAAGAGCCAGCGCGAGGCCAGCCAACAGGTCAGCGCGATGGCCAGAAAACCCAGCCAGATTCCCAAGGCAATGCTGCCGCTCAGTTGCACGGCACTCAGGCGAATCGGCAACGGACGGCGCGGGTTGGGACGGTAGGGCATGGCTGCCTCCTGGCGGGTGATCGCGAATGGTTGGCGATTGTCGCACGAAGATTAATCGTCGGCGGCTCTTCTGCACGGGGTAATTTATGCGGACAATCGGTGTTTTCGCCAACGGGAGTTGTAATGCCTGAACTGCCTCAAATGAAAAACCGCGGGCGCTGGGATATTTTTTGCACCGTGGTCGACAACTTCGGCGATATCGGTGTGACCTGGCGTCTGGCCCGGCAGTTAGTCGCCGAGCACGGCGTCGATGTGCGGTTGTGGGTCGATGACCTGCGCGCGTTTGAACGCTTGTGTCGGCAGATCGATGTCGACGCCGCGCAGCAATGGCAGCAGGGTGTCGAGGTGCGTCAATGGCCGACCGAATGGCAGCCAGTCGATGCCGGCGACGTGGTCATTGCCGCGTTTGCCTGCCAGTTACCCAGCGCCTTCATGGACGCGATGGCCGCACGCGAAAAACCACCGCTGTGGATGAACCTCGACTATTTGAGCGCCGAAGACTGGGTCATCGGTTGCCACGGTTTGCCGTCGGTGAAATACAAAAGTGTGCAGAAGTATTTCTTCTTCCCGGGATTCCAGAAAGGCACTGGCGGCTTGTTGCGTGAGAACGGTTTGCTCGAACGGCGCAGGGCGTTTCAGCAAGACCCCGAAGCCCAGCGACAATTCCTGCACGGCTTAGGCATTGATCCTGCGCCAGACGCGCAGTTGATCTCACTGTTTGCCTACGAAAATGCTGGATTGGCCAGTTGGCTCGACGCCTTGGCAAGCGATTCCACGCCTGCGCATTTGCTGGTGCCGGAAGGGCGGATTCTCGGCGATGTCCAGCGCTGGCTCGGGGTCAGTGAGCTGGCGGCGGGCGCGCTGCATGTGCGCAATGGCCTGACCGTGCAAGTGTTGCCATTCGTGCGTCAGGACCAGTACGACCACCTGCTGTGGTGCTGCGACTTCAACGCGGTGCGCGGCGAAGACTCGTTTGTTCGCGCGCAATGGGCGGGGCGGCCGCTGCTGTGGCACATCTATCGGCAGGACGAAGACATTCACCTTGACAAGCTCGAAGCCTTCCTTGCGCTCTACACAAAAGGCCTGTCAGCGCCTGCGAGCGCGGCAATCAGCAGTCTTTGGCGCGCATGGAACGCCGGCGAGGACATGACCGACCAGTGGCTCGCGACCCGCAAACACTGGCCAGAGCTGCAAAATCATGCCGAGGCGTGGTGTCTGGAACAAGCCTTGCAGGCGGATCTTGCCGCGGCGCTGGTACAGTTTTATGTAAATTGGATATGATACGCGACCTAGATTTTTGTAAATCCCATCCAAATTCGGATATTCGCAATGAAAACTGGTAAAGAACTGAAACCCGGTACCGTGATCCGTCTCGAAAACGATCCTTGGCTGGTTCAGAAAGCTGAATTCACCAAGTCCGGTCGTAACAGCGCGATCATGAAGACCAAGCTGAAGAACCTGCTGACCGGTTACAAGACCGAGATCGTTTACAGCGCTGACGACAAACTGGACGACGTAATCCTCGACCGCAAAGAAGCGACCCTGTCCTTCATCAGCGGCGACACCTACACGTTCATGGACACCACCGACTACACCATGTACGAGCTGAACGCTGAAGACATCGAAGCCGTTCTGCCTTTCGTTGAAGAAGGCATGACTGATGTTTGCGAAGCGATCTTCTTCGAAGAGCGTCTGGTTTCCGTAGAACTGCCGACCACTATCGTGCGCGTCGTTGACTACACCGAAGGTTCCGCTCGCGGCGACACTTCCGGCAAAGTCATGAAGCCAGCCAAGCTGAGCAACGGTACTGAGCTGCAGGTTGCTGACTTCATCGAAATCGGTGATCGCATCGAAATCGACACCCGCGAAGGCGGTTCCTACAAGGGCCGTGCTAAATAAGCACAGCTTCAGGAATGAAAAAGCCCGACCATTGAGTCGGGCTTTTTTGTGCCTGGAGGAAAGCTGTTGCACGACCAGCTTTCACTCTCGCAGGTTTTTTGCTGGCGCTGATCAGACGCTCACATGCAGACGCACATCAACGTTGCCACGCGTTGCATTGGAGTACGGGCAAACCTCGTGAGCGGCGTCGACCAGACTTTGCGCGTCGGCTTGTTGCAGGCCCGGCAGGCTGATGTGCAAGTCGATGTCCAGACCAAAACCGCCAGGAATCTGACCGATGCCGACATGCGCGGTGATCGAGGCGTCGTTCGGGATGCTGCGCTTGGTCTGGCTGGCGACGAACTTCAGCGCGCCGATGAAGCAAGCGGAATAACCGGCGGCGAACAGTTGCTCAGGGTTGGTCGCCGCACCACCAGCACCGCCGAGTTCTTTCGGGGTGGCGAGTTTGACGTCGAGGATATTGTCGCTGGACACCGCACGACCATCACGGCCACCGGTGGAAGTTGCGATTGCGGTGTAGAGAGTTTGCATGATGTGAGCCTCGTTCCGGGTTTGGATGATTCGCGCTAATTATTTGCGCGCTAAGTAAGTTCGAGGTGAATGTATCGCGCTAATATTTAGCGCGCAAGACAAACTTTTGAGGAAGTGTGCTGAATCTGGATCGCTGGACGACTCGCTCGGCAGGAGAGCCTCAAGTTAGAGCGGTGCGCCAGAATTTTTCAGGCATGAATATTTTTGTGAAGCCACCAAAAACAAATGTGGGAGCGAGCTTGCTCGCGATTACGGTAGGTCATCCAGCAAAAAACTGCCTGATGCACCGCCATCGCGAGCAAGCCCGCTCCCACAAGGGTTGTATGGTGATCTGAAAGCTAGAGGCTTTCCTGAAGATTGCTGCGCAGTTCCTGCAAATCATTCTGCAGTTTCTGCAATTGCTGAATCGTCTGCCCACTCGCGCCAAGAATGCACTGCGGAATCCCTCGGGCCTTCTCGCGCAACGCCCGGCCTTGCTCGGTCAGCTCGACGATCACCACTCGTTCATCCTCGCGACTGCGGGTCCGGCTGAGTAATCCCTCGACTTCCAGACGCTTGAGCAGCGGGGTCAACGAGCCCGGATCGGTCAACAGTCGCGTGCTGATTTCTCCTACGGTCAGACCATCCCGTTCCCACAACACCAGCATCGCCAGGTACTGCGGATAGGTCAGGCCCAGCGCTTGCAGCAATGGCTTGTAAACCTTGGTCATCAGCAGTGAAGTCGAATGCAGGGCGAAGCAGACCTGATTGTCCAGCAGCAGGTGGTCGCAGGTATCCGGGGTGTCACGTTTGGTGGTCATCGCAAAGCCTTGATCTGTCATCGTCATGAATCTAGCGGTCGAATCTTTAATGCGCCAGATAATTCTCGGTCAGTAACCCGCCAGCGTGCCTTGCAGCGCCAAGTCCCACGGCGCAATCGGGCTGAAGCGGGTTTTCAGGTATTCCAGCAACAGCCGACTGCGCGAACTGGCCTGCTGCTCCAGGCGCAACGCGTAAATGCCGGCGCTCTCCGGTTTCGGCAGGCCGTTTTCGCAGAACAGCGGCAGCAGTTCGCCGCGCAGCAAATATTCGCTGGCCAGCCACGTCGGCAGATGCGCGATGCCAAGCCCGGCGAGCGCGCCACAGACCAGCGCCTCGGCATTATTGGCGCTCATGCGGATGCGCGCCGGGCGATGCAATTGCATCCGACCTTCTTGCTCGAAGCGCCAGGCGAAGGGCGGGGCGAGGCCGTCCCAGTCGAGGCCATCGTGTTCAATCAACTGCGCCGGATCGGTCGGCACGCCGCGACGTTTCAGATAGTCAGGGCTGGCGCAGGCAATGCGCACCATGTTCGCCAGCGGTGTCGCCACCAGCCGCGTGTCGGCCAGTTGCCCGGCGCGCAGCACCAGATCGACTTTGCCCAGGTTCAAACCCTGCATGTCGACGAAACTGTCGATCAAATGCAATTGCACGTCGAGGCCCGGATACAGCATCAGGAAATCGGCGATCACCGGCGCCAGATGTCGACGCCCGAACGCGGCGGGCGCATCCACCCGAATCAGCCCTTCAGGCGCGCTGCTCAGCGATACCGCTTCCGCTCGCGCCAGGCGCAATTCGGCGACGATCCGCCGCGCGCGCTCGGCAAATGCCAGGCCGGCTGGCGTCGCGCGCACCGCGTGAGTGCTGCGCAGAAACAACTGACTGCCGACCGCGCTTTCGAGGCTGTCGATGCGCCGCGCCACCGCCGATGGCGTCAGCGGATGACGCCGTGACGCCGCAGAAAAACTGCCAGTTTCCAGCACATCGAGAAACAGCCCGAGTTGGTCGGTCAATTGATTGGGATTCATATTTATCAACGCTTATGCGAAATCGGCACAGCCATTGTGCGTTGCTGTGCGTTTCCCCGCTAGCGTCGACTGCGTAGGATGCAAGGCCTGACGAGAGGAATTGGCTGTGATTGAGTTTGTGCTGTATCTGATTTTTGGCGCCGCGCTGGGCACCTTGGGTGGTTTGTTCGGGATTGGCGGTGGATTGATCGCCATTCCGCTGCTCGGCGTGCTGTGCGGGCTCGATCAACAAATCGCCCAAGGCACGGCGCTGGTGATGGTCGTGCCCAACGTGATGCTGGCGCTGTGGCGTTATCACCAGCGCAACCGGATCGAATTGCGTCACGCGTTGCCGTTGGCCTCGATGGGATTCTGCTTTGCCTGGCTCGGTTCGATCTGGGCGGTGGGCATCGACGCGCAAACCATGCGCGCAGGATTTGTCGCGTTTCTGGTGGCGTTGTCCGCCTACAACCTTGTGCGAATGTTTACCGCTAACGCGCCGGCGTCCACGCAGATGAAATATTCCTGGCCATGGCTCGGCGTGCTGGGCGCGGCGTCGGGGACCATGGGCGGATTGTTCGGCGTGGGTGGCGCGGTGGTGGCGACGCCGGTGCTGACCAGCCTGTTCGGCACCACTCAAGTGGTCGCTCAAGGCTTGTCGCTGGCGCTGGCCTTGCCGAGCACCGGGGTCACGCTGGTGACTTACGCGGTGCATCATCAGGTGCATTGGATGATCGGTTTGCCGTTGGCCATCGGCGGGCTGATGAGCATCAGTTGGGGCGTGAAAATTGCCCACGCCTTGCCGGAACGGCTGCTGCGCGGGCTGTTCTGCGGTTTTCTGGTGCTTTGTGCGGTGATGCTCGCGTTTAAAGTTTGAAGCCTTCGACGATGTGCTCGGCCAGGCATTCGGTGATCGGCGACGGATTGTGCAGGTTGCGCACGAGCATGATGCAAGCCTCGGGCAGCAGCGGCAGGTCTTCGGCGGCACCGAGGATGCGCATGTCCGGGGTGATCAGGCTTTCCAGTTGCGCGGTCACTGCCAGACCGGCGCTGACCACCGCCATCAACGCCGACAGGCTCGAACTGTTGTAGGCAATGCGGTAATCGCGGCCCATCGCGTCCAGCGCATTGCACGCCCACAAGCGGCAGAAACAATCACTGTTGAACATCGCCAGCGGCAACGGCGTCTGCTCGTGGGCGCTGAAACATTGCGCCTCGGCCCAGACAAAACGCTCCTTGCGCAGCAACTGGCCGATCTCGGTGCCGGGTTCGCGGGTGACGATCGACAGGTCCAGATCCTGGCGCTGCAACAGCTGCCGGGTCGATTCGCAATGTACCTCGATCTGGATCAGCGGATAGAACTTGGCGAAGCGCGAGAGAATCCCCGGCAGAAAACGCATCACGTAATCGTCCGGCGTGCCGATGCGCACCGTGCCGACCATGTGCGGCTCGCGCAGGGTATTGAACACTTCGCTGTGCAATTTGAGGATGCGCCGCGCGTAGCCGAGCAGCACTTGGCCCTCGGCGGTCAGCTTGACCTGGCGTCCGTCGCGCTCGAACAGCTGGCGCTGCAACACGTCTTCTTCCAGGCGTTTCATCTGCATGCTCACCGCCGACTGCGTGCGGTTGACCATCTCGCCGGCGCGGGTGAAGCCGCCCAAATCGGCGATGGCGACGAAGGTGCGCAGGACATCGGTATCGATACTGGGGAACGCCGACATTCATCAATCTCCGAGATGTATTGCATCAGAAACATTCGTTGGATTGATCTTAGCTGCGGCGCGAGACTTGAGCCATCCCTAAAGGAGGGCGACATGATGAAAGGTCAACACGAACATGTAACGGACGAAAAATTCTCAATCCACGCAGTTTCCGATTTGCTGCACAAGTTTAGCCGCTGGTACGAACTTCACCGCGAACGCGAGATGTTGGCGAGCCTGAGCGATGAAGCACTGAAGGACATTGGCGTCAGTCGTGCGGATGTCGAGCACGAGTCAGTGCGGCCATTCTGGGACGATCCGATGCACAAATGACCGACGCACCAATGATCAGGCGATTGATACCCAAACCCTTCTCCATTGAGGTAGGTTGCGAGCAGACAAGGAGATGCTCATGCCCGCAATACTGTCCTCTTCCAAACTGTCTTTTTCCAACAAGCAGGCTCGACGTCTGGCACTGGCCGCCCAAGGGTTCAACGGGCGCCAGCCGCCAGCGACGATCAAAGCGCTGCAGCTCAACCGGCTGATAGAACGCCTGGGCATCCTGCAGATCGATTCCGTCAATGCGTTAGTGCGCTCGCACTACCTTCCGCTGTTTTCCCGCCTCGGCACTTATTCTTCCGACTTGCTCGACCAGGCTGCCTGGAGTACTGGCCGGCGCCGCACGTTGTTCGAATATTGGGGCCACGAAGCGTCGTTGCTGCCGCTGTCGATGTACCCGCTGATGCGCTGGCGCATGGCGCGGGCGACGCGCGGCGAAGATATCTATCAGCAACTCGCGCGTTTTGGCCGGGAACAGCAGGACACCATTCGCCGCGTACTGGCGTCGGTCGAGGAGCTCGGCGCATTGGGTGCGGGCAGTTTGTCGACGCGTCAGGAGCGCGCCGGGCCATGGTGGGATTGGTCGGCGGAGAAGCATGCGCTGGAATGGCTGTTCGCTGCGGGCGAAGTAACGGTCGCCGGGCGCCGTGGTTTTGAACGACTTTATGATTTGCCGGAACGGGTAATTCCCTCGGCGATCCTGCAGCAACCTTTACTCAGCGAAGCCGAGGCGCAGCGAGATTTGTTGCTGCACGCGGCGAACGCCTTGGGCGTGGCCACGGAAAAGGACCTGCGCGATTATTTTCGGCTGAACCCCGGCGATGCCCGACCGCGTTTGGCTGAGCTGGTGGAGGCGGGCGCGTTACTGGCGTGCGAAGTCGAGGGTTGGCGCCAACCGGCGTACTGTCTGCCCGAGCCGAGCGTGCCGCGCAAAGTCGAGGCCAGCGCTTTGCTGTCGCCGTTCGATTCGCTGATCTGGGAGCGCAGCCGCACCGAGCGTTTGTTCGATTTTCGCTATCGGCTGGAGATTTACACGCCGCAAATCAAGCGGGTCTACGGCTATTACGTCTTGCCGTTTTTGCACAACGAACGGATCGCCGCACGCGTGGATTTGCGTGCAGAACGGGCAGCGGGGCGCTTGGCGGTGCATGCCGTGCATGAGGAAGAGCCGGGGCTGGACGAGGCGGGGATGTTGGCGTTGGCCGTCAATTTGCGGCGGATGGCGGATTGGCTGGGATTGGCGCAGGTGCAGCTCAATTGTCAGCGAGTGAGTGCGGCGCGGTTAAGGGTGGCATTGGCACAGATTGGCGGTGATTGAGCGGACGCCTTCGCGGGCAAGCCTTGCGCCTACAAGGGATCGCGTAATCCTGTAGGAGCGAGGCTTGCCCGCGAAGGGCGCGACGCGATTTAGCGTCGAACCTGCTTCAACGTCTCAGCAATCAAAAACGCCAGTTCCAGCGACTGATCGGCATTCATCCGTGGGTCGCAATGGGTGTGGTAGCGATCCGACAAGCCATCCTCGGTAATCGGCCGCGCGCCGCCGATGCACTCGGTGACGTTCTGCCCGGTCATCTCGATGTGAATGCCGCCGGCGTAGGTGCCTTCCGCTTCATGCACCTGGAAGAACTGCTTCACCTCGCCAAGAATCTGCGCAAAGTCGCGGGTCTTGTAGCCGCTGCTGGCCTTGATCGTGTTGCCGTGCATCGGGTCCGAGCTCCAGAGCACTTTCTTGCCTTCACGCTCGACAGCGCGAATCAGTTGCGGCAAGTGATCGCCGACCTTGTTCGCGCCCATCCGCGCGATCAGGTTCAAACGGCCCGGATCGTTGTCCGGGTTGAGCACGTCGATCAGGCGGATCAGGTCTTCAGGGTTCATGCTCGGGCCGACTTTGACCCCGATCGGGTTGTTCACGCCGCGCAGGAATTCGACGTGAGCACCGTCGAGCTGACGGGTGCGGTCGCCGATCCACAGCATGTGCGCCGAGCAATCGTAGTAATCGTTGGTCAGGCTGTCGCGGCGCACGAACGCTTCTTCGTAGTTCAGCAGCAGCGCTTCGTGGGCAGTGAAGAAACTGGTTTCGCGCAATTGCGGCGAGCTGTCCATGCCGCAGGCGCGCATGAATGCCAGGGTTTCATCGATGCGATCGGCGAGGTGGCTGTATTTCTCGGCGAGCGCTGAGTTGGCGATGAAATCCAGGTTCCATTTATGCACTTGGTGCAGGTCGGCGAAACCGCCCTGGGCAAAGGCGCGCAGCAGGTTCAGGGTCGCGGTGGACTGGTGATAGGACTGCAGCAAACGTTCCGGGTCCGGCACGCGGCTTTTTTCGTCGAAACCGATGCCGTTGACGATGTCGCCACGGTAGGCCGGCAGGGTCACGCCGTCGATGGTCTCGTCGTTGGCCGAACGCGGTTTGGCGAACTGGCCGGCCATGCGCCCGACTTTGACCACCGGGCAACCGGCGGCAAACGTCATGACAATGGCCATTTGCAGGAGGACTTTGAAGGTGTCGCGGATTTTCGCGGCGGAGAATTCGGCGAAGCTTTCGGCGCAATCGCCGCCCTGCAGCAGAAACGCGCGGCCCTGAGTCACTTCGGCAAACTGACGGCGCAACTCCCGGGCTTCACCGGCAAACACCAGCGGCGGATAGCTGGCCAACGTTTGCTCGACCTGCGCCAGATGCGCGGCGTCGGGGTAACGGGGTTGTTGCTGGATCGGCAAGGCACGCCAGCTGTCAGGGCTCCAGGGTTGGCTCATCACGGTCTCTAGTGTTTACGCACGGGCGCTCATGTTATCAGCAATTAGTGCGTGACCTGTTCCCGTCGCTTCGCCGACAATCGCGCCTTTGCCGCTTCATGTTGCGGCGTGTTGCGTTGCTGTTGACCCGAATGCAGGGCCGGCAACGATCAGGAGATGAAATGACTGAGGAGCGCGTCGAGCATTTGCTCGCCGAGGTACAGGATGAGTTCGGCGTGATTCGCGTGCTGGAAGTGGCCGATTATCGTTTTCTCGAATTCGGCGACGCCATCGAGCAAAGCTGTGTGTTCACCGCTGATCCGAGCTGGCTGGAATACGATTACACCCGCGCGATGCTGATCGGCGCGTTGTGCCACGAGCAGCCGGACAGCGCGCTGTTCCTCGGTCTGGGCGCGGGCACGCTGACCCAGGCCTGCCTCAAGTTCCTGCCGCTGGAAGACGTCGAAGCCATCGAACTGCGCCCCGACGTGCCGCGCCTGGCCATTGAATATCTCGGGCTCGACGATGATCCGCGGCTGTACATCCGCGTCGGCGATGCGCTGGAACTGCTGGAAACGGCTGAGCCGGCGGACCTGATTTTTGTCGACTTGTATACCGACGTCGGGCCGGGTGTCGGGCATCTGGCCTGGGGGTTTTTGGAAAACTGTCAGAAACGCCTGAATCCGGGTGGCTGGCTGGTGATCAATCAGTGGGCGACGGACGACGGCAAGCCGTTGGGCGCGGCGCTGTTTCGCGGATTGTATAGCCGCCATTACTGGGAACTGCCGGTGAAGGAGGGCAACGTGATTCTGATTGTGCCGTCGGAGCTGGATCAAGAGCTGGAGATGGACGGCCTGATCGAACGCGCCGAAGGGCTGGCGCCGCGGTTGGGGTATTCATTGTTGTCGTTGATCAAAGCGATTCGCCCGGCGACATAGTGTGGTGGTGTATTGGCGTCATCGCGGGCAAGCCATGCTCCCACAGAAGGATGGGCAACCTGTGGGAGCAAGGCTTGCCCGCGATAGCATTATCCGCATTGCCACAACTCTCAAACCCCTTTGAACACCCCGGGCCGCTTCTCGATCATCGACCGCACACCTTCGCGCGCATCCTCGCTGCCCAGCAACTTCTTGACCATCGCCGGCAACCCTTGCGCCGCCGCGACTTCCCCTTCATAACGCGCCTGCCGCGCCGACATCAATGTCGCCTGAACCCCCAGCGGCGCCTGCCGCGCGATGCGTTCCGCCAGTTCAATGGCGCGCGGCAGCAGGTCCTCGCTGGCCATGACTTCCTGGACCAGGCCCAAACGCAGCGCATCATGCGCATCAAACTCATCGCCGGTCAGCAGCCAGCGCATTGCGTTGCCCCAGCCGGCCAATTGATGCAGGCGCAGCGTGGCGCCGCCGAACGGGAAAATCCCGCGCTGCACTTCCATCTGCGCAAAGCGGGTATTGCTCGCGCAGAGGTTGATGTCGGCCGCCAGCATCAGCTCGATGCCAATTGTCAGGCAATAACCTTGCGCGGCGACGATCACCGGTTTGCTCACCCTCGGCCCGGCGAACACGCCCCACGGATCGCAGCCGCCGGGCGGCGCCTGCCAGCCTTCGGCAAGGGCGGCGCTGGCGTTGATCAGGTCGAGCCCGGCGGTAAAGTGCTCGCCGTGGGCGAACACCACGGCCACCCGCGCCTCGGCGTCGGCTTCGAATTCGCCGTAGGCCAGGCTCAGCGCATTCAGCAGGTCAAGGTCGAAGGCGTTGCGCTTGGCCACCCGGTCGAGGCCCAGCAACAAGACATGACCGCGCCGCTCACGGCTGACACGGCTGGCAACAGACTGATTCATGGCGCATTTCCTCGGGCGGGAAGGGG
>NZ_MKGS01000171.1:0-33925 GCF_002836905.1 Pseudomonas sp. 43NM1
GTCCTGCACGGTACGCACCCCGCCGCCGACGGTCAGCGGGATAAACACCTGGCTGGCCATGCGCTCGACGGTATGCAGCGTGGTGTCGCGGCCATCGACGCTGGCGGTGATGTCGAGGAAGGTAATCTCGTCGGCACCTTGCTCGTCATAACGACGGGCAATTTCCACCGGGTCGCCGGCATCGCGGATGTTCTCGAACTTCACACCTTTGACGACCCGGCCGTTGTCCACGTCCAGGCAAGGGATGATGCGTTTGGCCAGCGCCATGGTCAGTCCTCAGCCTGTGTACGAATCGCAGAAAGCTTGCGCTTCGGCGACGTCGAGGGTGCCTTCATAAATCGCCCGGCCGGTGATCGCGCCGATGATGCCCGGCGCCTTGGCGTCGAGCAGCGACTTGATGTCGCCGAGGTTGTGAATGCCGCCGGAAGCGATTACCGGAATGCGCGTGGCAGCAGCCAGCGCGGCGGTGTACGAAACGTTGCAGCCCTGCATCATGCCGTCTTTGGCGATGTCGGTATAAACGATCGCGGAGACGCCGTCAGACTCGAATTGCTTGGCCAGGTCGATGACGTTCACGGTGCTGATTTCAGCCCAGCCGTCAGTCGCGACAAAACCGTCTTTGGCGTCGAGGCCGACAATCACTTTGCCGGGAAACGCGCGGCAGGCTTCGGCGACGAAGGCTGGGTCTTTCACGGCTTTGGTGCCGATGATCACGTAGCTCACGCCAGCCTTGACGTAATGCTCGATGGTTTCCAGCGAGCGGATACCGCCGCCAATCTGGATCGGCAGGTTCGGGTAGCGCTTGGCGATCGCGGTGACCACTTCGCCGTTGACCGGCTGGCCTTCGAACGCGCCGTTCAGATCGACCAGATGCAGACGACGGCAACCGCCCTCCACCCACTTGGCGGCCATGCTCACCGGGTCATCGGAGAACACCGTGGAATCTTCCATGCGGCCCTGGCGCAGACGAACACAGGCACCGTCCTTGAGATCGATAGCGGGAATAATCAGCATCTGGCAAACCTTCAAATTCGATTGTTCAGCTTCGCTCGAAAATCAGTTTTTCTCGAGCGCCCACAAGTCGCTTTCGATGCTTTCGAACCTTTCTTTAAGGTGCGTCTGCACATCGAAAATCGCCCTGTTGTAATAGTGCGGCGCAATTTCGCGGGTAAACAGCTCAAGGATTTCCGCCGCTTCGAACGAACCCAGGTCCAGTTCGAAGCGATCTTCCATAAAGCGTTTGATCTTGTGATTGGCCTCGTTCTCCTGCTCGGGAGTGAGGGTCAGGATCGGCGGCTTTTTCTTGACGGCCATTTACCAGCGACCATCCCACGCGGCGAAGTTCTGCAGCAACTGCAGGCCATGGGTATGGCTCTTCTCCGGGTGAAATTGCACGGCGAAACGCGAGCCATCGGCCAGCGCGGCGGCGAAATCGACACCGTAGTGCCCGCCACCGACCACTTGCCGGGCATTCGAGGCGGCAATGTAGTAGCTGTGCACAAAATAGAAACGCGCCAAGTCCGGAATGTCGTGCCACAGCGGGTGACTGACCTTCTGCTGCACCTGGTTCCAGCCCATGTGCGGGACTTTCAGGTGCTCGCCGTCTTCATGCAGGTCTTTGCCGAAGAACTTCACCGCGCCCGGGAACAGGCCGATGCAGTCGACGCCGTCGTTCTCTTCGCTGCTGTCGAGCAAGGCTTGCATGCCCACGCAGATGCCGAGGAACGGCCGATCCTGGCTGACTTCACGCACCAGCGAATCGAAGCCCAGCCGCCGGATCTCCGCCATGCAATCGCGAATCGCGCCGACCCCGGGAAACACCACGCGGTCAGCTTCGCGAATCACATTGGCATCGCTGGTGATCAGGACTTTGCCGGCACCGACGTGCTCGAGGGCCTTGGCCACCGAGTGCAGGTTGCCCATGCCGTAATCGATAACCGCAACCGTCTGCATTACAGAACGCCCTTGGTCGATGGCATTTGCCCGGCCATGCGGTCATCCAGCTCTACCGCCATGCGCAGTGCGCGGCCGAAAGCCTTGAACACGGTTTCGATCTGGTGGTGAGTGTTGGTGCCGCGCAGGTTGTCGATGTGCAGGCTGACGAGGGCGTGGTTGACGAAGCCCTGGAAGAATTCCTGGAACAGGTCAACGTCGAAACCGCCGACGGTGGCGCGGGTGTAGGGAACGTGCATCTGCAGGCCTGGGCGGCCGGAGAAGTCGATCACCACGCGCGACAGCGCTTCATCGAGCGGCACGTAGGCGTGGCCGTAGCGACGGATGCCTTTCTTGTCGCCGATGGCTTTGGCGAAGGCCTGACCCAACGTGATACCGACGTCTTCCACCGTGTGGTGGTCGTCGATATGCAGGTCACCCTTGCTGACAATATCCAGGTCGATCAGCCCGTGACGGGCGATCTGGTCCAGCATGTGCTCAAGAAAAGGAACACCGATATCAAATCGGGCCTTTCCGGTGCCATCCAGGTTGATCGAGGCTTTGATCTGGGTTTCCAGAGTGTCGCGCTCGACAGACGCCATACGTTCGGCCATCACCAGCTCCGCAAAATCATTGGGCGAAAAAGGCAGCCATTATAGGGGCGCGGGGCCGAAACAGAAACACGAGAGGTGATATGACTGACGGACAGAACGCAGTGCAGTCGGGGATAGACATGTGTGTACAAGCGGTTTTGAGAGCGCCTCATACACATGTGGGAGCGAGCTTGCTCGCGATGAGGCCATAACATTCAACATCTCAGTTGACTGTTACACCGCTATCGCGAGCAGGCTCACTCCCACAGGGGTGATGCGTTTACAACTTACTTAATGAAACAGAATCGCCGTTTTCTGCAGGGTCACCCAAACGCCCCACGCCAAAGGAATCCCCACCACTAGCCATGCTGCAACGGCCAACGGCTTGCTGCCCGGCGCCGCTTTCCACTCCAGCACGGTATTCGCATCCGCACCTTTGTCGTGGCCCAGCGCCTGTTCGGCGGCCAGTTCAGCGTCGGTCATGAAGTACTTGTCAGCCACCGGACGCACCAGAAGGTTGCAGAGGAAACCCAGCACCAGCAGGCCCGCAAGGATGTACAACGTGATGTCGTAAGCGGCGGCACGTTCAACGCCGATGCTCAGCTGATATTCACGCAAGTAGTTGACCAACACCGGACCCAACACGCCCGCCGCCGCCCATGCCGTCAACAGACGACCATGGATCGCGCCAACCATTTGCGTACCGAACAGGTCCGCCAGATACGCCGGAACCGTGGCAAAACCACCGCCGTACATCGACAGAATGATGCAGAACGCCGCCACGAACAGCGCAACGTTACCCAAGTGACCGAGGTTCGGGATCAGCGCGTACAGCGCGAAACCCAATGCAAAGAACACGAAGTAAGTGTTTTTGCGTCCCAGGTAATCGGAGAACGAGGCCCAGAAGAAGCGACCGCCGATGTTGAACAAGCTCAGCAAACCGGTGAAACCGGCAGCAATCGCTGCAATCGAAGCCAGTTGCCCGGCATCCAGTTGACCGAATGGCACATCAACGCCAAGCAATTTGCCGCCGAACACTTCCTGCAACAGCGGCGAGGCCATGCCGAGAATGCCGATACCGGCAGAAACGTTCAGGCACAGCACCAGCCACACCAAACGAAATTGCGGAGTTTTCCAGGCAACGTTCACGTGAACGTGGCGATGAGTGATCATCGCGTTCGCGGTTTTTTTCGCCGGAGCGGTCCAGCCTTCAGGCTTCCAGCCGGTTGGCGGAACGCGGTACGACAAGGCGCCGCCGATCATGAACACGAAGTAAATCGCCGCCATCACCAGGAAGCTCTGCCACACGCCGACGCCGGTTGGCGAAGCGAAATGGCTCATCAACGCGGCCGCCAGAGGTGCGCCAACCATCGCGCCGCCACCGAAACCCATGATCGCCATGCCCGTCGCCATGCCGCGCTTGTCCGGGAACCACTTGATCAGGGTCGAGACCGGCGAAATGTAACCGAGGCCCAGGCCGATACCGCCAATGACCCCGGAGCCGATCCACATCAGCCAGATCTGGTGGGTATAGATCCCCAGCGCCGAAATCAGCAGACCACCGCACCAGCACAACGCCGACACCACACCAGCCTTGCGCGGCCCGGCGTGTTCCAGCCAGCCACCCCAGATCGCTGCCGAGCAGCCGAGGAAGATGAAGAACAGGGTGTAGATCCAGCCAAGCATCGAGATCGGCCAGTCGCAATTCGACGAGAAAACTTGCGAGAAGAAGCTCATGTCCGGTGCACAAGCGACCGGGGCAGTGACGCCCAGCGCCTTGGACAACGGCAACCAGAACACCGAAAAGCCGTAGGCCATGCCGATGCACAAGTGAATGGCCAATGCGGCCGGTGGTACCAGCCAACGGTTGAAACCGGGCTTGGCGATGATGCGTTCCTTGGACAGGAACGAAGGCTGGCCGGCGTATGCGCCGTCCGCCGTAATGCTCGTGCTCATTGTGTATCCCCCAATTATTAGTATGGTTCGCCAGCCACTCCTCACCCTTAGCCTTATGCACGCAGGCATGACCTTTTTTTGAGTGAAGCTCCATAAGGGCGCGACGTAAAGTCGCAGAAGGACGGACGAACGCGCAGAGGTTACCATTTGCTCGTGACAGAAAAACCAAACTGCTATCACCTTTTGTATGTCGTCCGATCTCTCCGACCGTTGAAGCGGCCATGCCAATCATCGTCGGCCGCTGAAACAAGCCACTTATCAGCGTCAGCCAGACCTGCAAAAGATCTTCCGGATGCCCGGCGGGCGCCAAACTGAACGCGCCGCAGGACCTGCTGCCATATGAACTGACCGGTCGTCAGTTTCAGAGCGCTATACTCCCCGGCTAAATTTTGAATTCGACTAACTACAAGGACTCGCCCATGAAAGCGTTCGGCAAAATCCTGGGTCTGGTACTCCTCGGGCTGTTGCTGATCATTGTGGCGCTGGGCTTTGCCCTGACCCACCTCTTCGATCCCAACGACTATAAAGACGAGATTCGCCAGATTGCCCGCGACAAGGCTCACATCGAGCTGACGCTCAATGGCGACATCGGCTGGAGCCTGTTCCCGTGGCTGGGCCTGGAATTGCACGAAGCCAGTGTCGCGACCCTGGTCAAACCTGCCGAACCGTTTGCCGATTTGCAGATGCTCGGCCTCTCGGTGCGCGTCCTCCCGCTGCTGCGCCGCGAAGTGCAGATGAGCGACGTGCGCGTCGAAGGCCTGAACCTGCGCCTGAACCGCGACAAGGATGGCCACGGCAACTGGGAAGACATCGGCAAGGTCCCTACGCCGGCCGACGCTGCCAACCCTGCACCGACAGTTGCTGGCGGCGAACCTGCGCCGCAGACACCACCCGTGGCGGAAAAACCGCCGCAGCCGATCCGCCTCGACATCGACAGCCTGACCGTGAACAACGCGCGGGTTGAATACAACGACGAGAAGACCGGCAAAATCTACAGCGCCGAAAGCATCCAGATGAGCACCGGCGCGGTCCACGATTCGACCAATATTCCGCTCAAACTCACGGCGTTCCTATCCTCCAACCAACCGGCGGTGCGGGTACGCACTGAGCTCAACGGCGAGTTGCGAATTGCGCGGGCGCTGCAGCGTTATCAGTTTGAAGACATGAAGCTTTCGGGCGAAGTGACTGGCGATCCGTTGCAAGGCAAGACCATGACCTTCGCCGCACAAGGTCAGTTGTTGCTGGATAAAGCCGCCAACGTCGCCGAATGGACCGGGATCAAGATTTCCGCCAACCAATTGCGTGCGTTGGGCGAACTCAAGGTCAACGACCTCGACAAGACCCCGCAAATCAACGGCGGCCTGTCGATCGCCCAGTTCGACCTGGCGAAATTCGTCGACAGCATCGGCCAGAAACTGCCGGCCATGGCCGAGGGCAGCCTGAGCAAAGTCGAACTGGTCAGCCGCGTCGCGGGCACGCCGAACAGCCTGTCGTTCGACAACATCAACCTGAAAGTCGATGACAGCAGCTTCAGCGGCCGCATTGCCATCGAAGACTTCGCCAAGCAATCACTGCGCGCGATCCTCAAGGCTGACACGTTCAACGTCGACCGTTACCTGCCGCCGAAATCCGCTGAAGCCAACAGCGCCACTCAAGTGCGCCAGGCCGAAGTCGCCAGCACCGAGGCCAGTGCCTTGGCCGGCGCAGGCTCGACGCCGTTGCCGGATTCACCGACCAAAGGCGCGTGGAGCACCGAACGCCTGCTGCCGGTTGAACGTCTGGCCAAGCTCGACGTTGACGCCGACCTGACCTTCGGCCAATTGACCCTCGACAAATTGCCGATCCAGAACGCGGCGCTCAAAGCCACCGGCCAGGGCGGCTTGCTGACTCTGGAAAACCTGCGCGGCGATTTGTACAACGGCAACTTCGAAGCCAAAGGCACGCTGGACGTGCGCCAGCCAGTGCCGGCGCTGAGCATGCAAACGCGCATCAACAAAGTGCCGGCGGAAAAGATCCTCGAAAGCCAAGGCAAAAACCCACCGGTCAAAGGTTTGGTGACGCTTGACAGCGCGCTGACCGGCAGCGGCAACAGCCAGCGAGCGCTGATCGAAAGCCTCAACGGCGACGCCAGTTTTGTGATCAACAACGGCGTGCTGCTCAACGCCAACCTTGAGCAGCAACTGTGCAAGGGCATCGCCACGCTGAATCGCAAGTCGCTGAGCGGCGAACCGCGCGGCAAGGACACGCCGTTCCAGGAACTCAAGGGCAACCTGACATTCCGTAACGGCGTCGCCAGCAACCCGGACCTGAAAGTGCGCATCCCCGGCATGACCGTCAACGGTAACGGCGACGTCGATCTGCGCGTGCTCGGCATGGACTATCGCGTCGGCATCGTCGTCGAGGGCGACACCAGCGCCATGCCTGACCCGGCCTGCCAGGTCGGCGACAAGTTCGTCGGCATCGAGTGGCCGCTGCGCTGCCGTGGTCCGCTGGAACTCGGCGCCAAGGCCTGCCGTCTCGACAACGAGCGCATGGGCCAGGTCGCGGCGAAACTGGCGGGCGACAAGCTCGGCGACAAAATTGACGAGAAGCTCGGCGACAAGGTCAGCCCTGAACTGAAAAACGCATTGAAGGGGCTGTTCAAACGATGAAAGCGGAGCAGTTTTCCTCGGCGGTGCTGGACTGGTACGACCGCCACGGCCGCCACGATTTACCTTGGCAACAAGGCATCACGCCGTATCGGGTGTGGGTCTCGGAGATCATGCTGCAGCAAACCCAGGTGAGCACCGTGCTCAATTACTTCGACCGTTTCATGGCATCGCTGCCGACGGTCGAAGCGTTGGCCGCTGCGCCGGAAGACGAAGTACTGCACTTGTGGACGGGCCTGGGCTATTACACCCGCGCACGCAATCTGCAGAAAACCGCGAAGATCGTCGTCGCTGAACATGGCGGCGAATTCCCGCGCGACGTCGAAAAACTTGTCGAACTGCCGGGCATCGGTCTGTCCACCGCCGGCGCCATCGCGAGCCTGAGCATGGGCCTGCGCGCGCCAATCCTCGACGGCAACGTCAAACGCGTGCTGGCGCGCTTTACCGCGCAAGAGGGTTACCCCGGCGAACCGAAAGTCGCCAAACAGCTGTGGGCCAACGCTGAGCGCTTCACCCCGCATGACCGCGTCAACGCCTACACCCAGGCAATGATGGATCTCGGCGCCACGCTGTGCACCCGGAGCAAACCGAGCTGCCTGCTGTGTCCGCTGGAAAAGGGCTGCGAAGCGCACATGCTCGGCCTCGAAACTCGCTACCCGATCCCCAAGCCGCGCAAAGCCGTGCCACAGAAACGCACGCTGATGCCGATGCTGGCCAACGGCGAAGGCGCGATTCTGCTTTACCGCCGCCCGTCTACGGGCCTGTGGGGCGGTTTGTGGAGTTTGCCGGAGCTCGACGACCTCGACGATCTGCAACATCTCGCCACACAGCATTCGCTGGAGCTGGGCAGCCAACAGGCACTGCCGAGCCTGGTCCACACGTTCAGCCATTTTCAGTTGTCCATTGAACCCTGGCTGGTTCAGGTTCAGGAGGCTGGCCATCACGTGGCCGAGGCCGACTGGCTCTGGTATAACCTCGCCACCCCGCCGCGCCTGGGCCTTGCCGCCCCGGTCAAGACATTGCTGGAGCGCGCGGCAGCCGTATTGAACGCAGGAGAGTCGTCATGACCCGCACCATCATGTGCCGCAAGTACAAAGAAGAACTGCCGGGCCTGGAGTTTGCACCGTTCCCCGGCGCAAAAGGCCAGGACATTTTCGACCACGTCTCCGCCAAAGCCTGGGCCGACTGGCAGAAACACCAGACCCTGCTGATCAATGAAAAACGCCTGAGCATGATGAATGGCGAAGATCGCAAATATCTGCAGGGCGAGATGGACAAGTTCTTTTCCGGCGAGGAATACGCTCAGGCTGAAGGCTACGTTCCGCCAGCTGAATAATCCCGATTCGACGGGGGTCGGATCGTAAGCGACGGTAATAATTAAAATTTTTTTCAAAACTTTCTTGACGACCCCCTGAAAAACCAGTTTAATGCGCCCCGTTGCCCAGATAGCTCAGTCGGTAGAGCAGGGGATTGAAAATCCCCGTGTCGGCGGTTCGATTCCGTCTCTGGGCACCAAATACCGAAAACCCTGAATCGCAAGATTCAGGGTTTTTTTATGCCCGCGATTTTTCACCACGCTAGCCGGCAACGTTTGCCCGGCTGATTCGCGGTACTTTTGCCTCCCCTTACGGAAAAGGGTAACCAACCTCATGAGCCAGAAGAAAACCCGCGTCCCCCTGCCCCACCCGCCGCCGTACCGCGAAAGCCGAATCGTCTTCTGGCTGATGAACCTTGTGTACCTGCTGGTCGCCTGTTCTGCCGGGCTGCTGATTTATGCGGTGATCGACGGGCTGATTCACGGCTCGATCAGCGAGATGAACCGCCGCGCGCCAAACGTCACCTACAAGTTGGCCCAACAACCGAAGATGTACTGGTTTCTGATTGTCTGGCACAGCGTTGAGGCGATCGGTTTGCTGGTGATGGGTGGCGCGGCGTTCTGGCTGCACAGAATCGTCGCAGCGGCGCCGGAGAAGCCAAAGCGCAAACGCACTCGCCGATAGGCCGGCGAGCGCGTCTGGCGGCGTTACAGGCGGTTTCAACAACGCAGTGTTCGGCGCTATCGGGACTACTTTGCGCAGTCACAGTCTGTGTGAAACCTGCTGCACTGCGAATCGGACTACACGCCGTATTCTCCAAACGTCAGACGCGGTGGGCAGGTTCCTGCAACATCAGTGGGAATTTCCTTCCGGATTTGTCGCATCGCCCGGCATCGCCGACAGGGCGTTCATTGCCATGCTTTCCGTCAGTTAATCCAGCTGCGGAAGACTTTATGAGCGTCCCCAACCCCGACAACACGCAAGATCCACAAATCGCGGCATTGCTCGGTCATCTGGGCGAACTGACCCGCCAGGCACGCCAGAAAATCCTCAGCGCGGTCGATAGCACTCAAGTGCAAACCTGTTGGCAGATCGGTCGGCATATCGTCGAGTTCGAGCAGCAGCCAGCACCGCGAGCGGTGTATGGAAAGCATTTGCTGATGACACTGGCGAAGGCGCTGACGAGCAATTTCGGCAAAGGGTTTGATGCGACCAACTTGCGCTACATGCGCCTGTTCTTTGAAGCATTCCCGAACTGGGAGGCCTGGCGCCACGAACTCAGCTGGGCGCACTATCGGCGCTTGCTGCGCATCGACAACATTAACGCGCGCCACTGGTACATGAACGAATCCGCCATCCAGCACTGGTCGAGCCGCGCCCTCGACCGCCAGATCAACACCCTCTACTACGAACGCCTGCTCGCCAGCCGCGACCGAACCGCTGTCAAACAGGAAGCGGCCACCAACATTCAACTGATGGACGCGACGCCTCTGGACCTTGCCCGTAACTCGGTCGTGCTGGAATTCCTGGGCCTGCCCCATGCTGACGTCATCAGGGAAACCGAGCTCGAACAAGCCATGCTCGACCAATTCGAGGCTTTCCTGCTTCAGCCGGGCAAAGGCTTCGCGTTCATTGCCAGCCACCAACGCATCAATTCCCTGAGCAAAGACTTCTACATCGACCTGGTTTTTTACCACTACCGACTCAAATGCTTCGTCATCTGCGATCTGCGACGCGGCGAACTGACCCAGCAAGCCATCGGCCAAATGGACAGGCTTGTGCGCATCTACGACGACCTCAAACGCGATGCGGACGACGGCCCGACCGTTGGCGTCATTCTCTGCGCGCAGAGGGATGAGTCGGTGGTGCGTTACTCGGTTCAAGAGGGCAGTGAAGAGGTGTTGGCCGGGAGGTACAGAGCGGTGTTGCCGAGTGTGGAGGAGTTGCGGGGGGAGTTGGATCGGGTGCTGATCGAAGTGCCGCCGCGTGCTTAGCTCAATGAGCGAGGCCGCCCTCCAGAGTTATCTAGTGGCGAAATATCCGAAAGAGGGAGTCGCCTGTGAGTGGAAGGAATTCAAGAACCTCACTCATGCAGTGTCTGGGCGCAAAGGCGCAGATATCGCGAGTTACCTTTCCGCAATTGCCAACATGGCCGGCGGCCACCTGATTATCGGCGTCCAGGATGAATCGTTACACATCGTTGGAATTCGGCAGTTTCACGACTACACACCGGAGAATATCCGTCAGCGGCTGCTCGGCAGATGCACCAACTTGAATTCCGAGGGCTTTGTTGTCGAAAGCGTAACGACCAGCGATACGCGCAAAACCGTCTGGATTATCCACATCCCAATACATCGCCCCAGATTGCCGGTTTATGCACACGACAAAGCCTGGCAGCGACTGGATGACGCTCTGGTCGAAATAAGGCAGGAACGGCTCGAGGCAATTTTAAATGAGCAAATGGTCATCCAAGACTGGTCGGCTGAAAAGATAAGGAGCGCAACACTGCATGATTTGGATGAGCAGGCTTTGCTCGTTGCGCGAGAAAAGTTTTCAGAGAAGTACCGCAACTCGTCTTTTGCCGATGAAATTGCAAGTTGGGATCTTGCGACCTTTCTCGATAAGTCAAAACTGACCATCCAAGGCAGCATCACTCATACAACGCTATTGCTGGTAGGCAAAAGAGAGGCATGTCATCACTTACCGACGCTGGCGCAGATAACCTGGAAACTCGCTGGCGAGGAACAGGCTTATGAGCATTTCAGCCCTCCATTCCTGTTGACCACAACGCAAGTTCTGCATCGAATACGCAATCTCGATTACAAGCTTTTTCCTCAGAATCAGTTACTGGCCACCGTAGTCAGTAAATACGATACCCGAGTCATTCTGGAGGCCTTGCATAACTGCATCGCGCATCAGGATTACCGATTGCGCTCACGCGTCATCGTCACTGAGCGACTGGACCGATTGGCATTCGAAAACGCCGGTGGTTTTTTTGAAGGCCAGCCTGAGCATTATTTCAGCGGTGAGCACACTCCGAGCCGCTATCGTAATCCTTGGCTTACCCAGGCCATGGTCAGCCTGAGCATGATCGACACAATGGGGTTTGGCATTTCCACCATGACACTGTCCCAACGCAACCGGTATTTCCCCCTGCCTGACTACAGCAAGTCCGAGGAAAACAAAGTGGTGCTGGAAATCTACGGGCACGTAATTGACGAAAATTACACCCGTCTTTTGCTGGAAAACCAGGATCTGCCGTTGACTACTGTGATGCTTCTGGATCGCGTGCAGAAAAGGCAACCTATCACTGAGGCTGACGCTGGTCTGCTGCGCAAGCGAGGGCTGATCGAGGGACGCAAACCGAACTTTTATGCAGCAGCGCAGGTAGCACGCAGCACTGGCAACCAAATCGACTACATTCGCAACCGGGCATTCAATGATGTCTACTACAAAGACTTGGTCCTCGATTATCTGAGGCAGTATGGATCCGCATCACGCCTAGAGTTGGTAGCGCTGATTCTAGACAAACTCTCAGATGCTTTAGACGAAAAACAGAAACAGAATAAATTTCGCAACTTGCTGCATTCGATGTCGACACGCGACCAAAGCATTGAAAAATCAGGCGGCTTGCACAAAGGCCTTTGGATACTCAGGCAATCTTCTGATCTAAAGAATTAGACAAACTCTAGACAAACTCTGCCCATGAAAGAGCTTGGTCGCAAACGGAGCGCCAATGAGTCAACAAACCTCATCCTCGCAATCTCCATCAGGCCAAGCCGAAAATTCGTCGACCAACACCGCCGGAGCTCCCTTCAACGAACCCGCCCCCGACGGCTACATCCTCGGTGGTTTCACTTGGCGCCACACTCGCCATGATCCCGCCCGCCCAGTGGTGATTATCAACGCCGCGACGTCTGTTCGTTGCCGGCACTACTCACGCTTCGCCGATTACCTGTTTGCCAATGGCTTCGACGTCATCACTTTCGACTACCGGGGCATCGGTGAGTCTCGGCCTGCGTCATTGAAAACCCTCAACGCGACTTGGTCGGATTGGGGCGCGCTGGATTTCGAAGCGGTGCTGCGGCGGGCGCATCGCGAATTCCCCGGTCAGCCAATCGATGTGGTGGGGCATAGCTTCGGCGGCTGTGCGGCGGGCTTGGCCCATTCGGGGCGGCTGATCCGGCGTCTGCTGACAGTCGGCGCGCAGTTCGCCTATTGGCGCGACTATGCACCGGCCCAGCGCTGGCGGATGTTCGGCAAGTGGCACGTGGTCATGCCACTGGTGACGAAGCTGTGCGGTTATTTCCCCGGCAAGCGTCTTGGCTGGCTGGAGGACACACCGGCGGGCGTCGTCCGCGATTGGAGCACGCCGACCGCGCGCTACGAGAAGCGCCCCAGCGGTCGCCAGATGTTCGCTAAAAGCGGCCGACTGCCGTTCGCCAACGTCACCGCGAACATCCTGGCGATCAGCATCAGCGACGACCCTTACGGCACCGTTGCAGCCATCGAACGCTTGCTCGGCTACTTCTCGGGCAGCACGACCACCCATCTGCGAATCGAGCCAAAAGACATCGGCGAAGCAGAAGTCGGACATTTCGCCTTTTTTCGCAGCCGATACCAAGCCACACTATGGCCCATTGCACTGTCCTGGCTGCAGACCGGCGAACTGGCCCCCGATACTCCCGGGCGGCGAGTGCCACGCAGTTGAGCGACCTGCCCTCTCAACGAAATACGGAACAATGCCCATGGCCTCCGCCAACAAGCAGCAAAAACGCGCCACCCGCGCCAAAGCCAAGGCCAAGCAGAACCGCAGCCAACGGGCGGCCGCACCGGTCGAGCTGGACCCGAACGATGATCGCATCGACTTCGAATCGGTGGACCTGACCGAGCTGTTCAAAGAAATGCTCGACGCCGCAAAAATCAGCCAACAGGCGATGTGCACGGCGTTCCTCGAACACCCGCTGCTGGCCTTGGTGCTGGAGCAGGAAGGTGAAGAAACAGCAACCGACTTCATCATCGGCGCGCTGCTCGAATACCGTCAGTGGTCCACCGAAGCCGACGAAGCCAGCGCCCTGGCGTGGATCGAATCCCCAGCCTTCCAGGCTGATTACGTGGCGGCCTCCGCAGCCATCGCAGACCAAAACCAACAGAACTGAGTTCCCATGGCCTCCCTGAACAAACAGCAGAAACGCGCCAAACGCGCCAAAATCAAAGCCAAGCAAATCAACATCCACGGGCGTAAACCGGTCGAGCAGGACGAAGAACTGGATAACGAGCTAGGTGATGAACTGGGCGAAATCGGCGAGCCGATCCCGGAATACACCCTGGCGATGTTCAGCAAAATGCGCGACGCCGAAGCCGTCAGCCGCAACGAAATGCTGGTGACCTTGCTGTCGAACCTTGCCGACATCATCAGCGACCACCCCGAACTGCTGGACATGGAAAACGCCGACAACGAAGCCATGGCCGCCACCCACCTGGCTGCCGACATGCTGATCGACTACCGCATGTGGGCCGACGGCATGGACCGCGATGCCGCGCAGGCCTGGCTGACCGATCCGCAATTCATCACCGATTTCGGCACTGCGCTCGACACCTACCGCGCAACGGTGGATGCCGAGGAAGAGAAGGCTGAGTAACCAGCTTTCGAGGGAAACAAAAACGGCCGCCTGTCATCACTGACGGCGGCCGTTTTGCATTACGCAGTGCCAATCACACCAACACTGGCGCTCCAATCTTCTGCTGCTTGCGACGACGCGCCACAAACAACCCGGCTGCAACCACCATCAAACTGAGGAAACCGGTGGCGAGGATTTCCACGCGGTGGGCTTCCTGGAACAGCATGATGGTCAGGGCCGCGATGATGAAGAAGATCACTGCGTAGGTCAGGCCCGGGAACAGCCACATGCGGAATTCGATTTTCTCACCGTTGTCCACGCGCTTTTTGCGCATACGCAATTGCGAGAAAGCGATCACCAGGTACACCAGCAGCGCGATCGCGCCGGAGCTGGCCAGCAGGAATTCGAACACGGCGGCCGGGGCCACGTAGTTGGCGAATACCGCGACGAACGCCGCGCCGGTGGACAGAATGACAGCCCAGTAAGGCGTGCCGCTTTTGTTGGTGCGCTGGGAAACGGCCGGCGCGTCACCGCGTTTGCCCAGGGAAAACATCATGCGCGAAGCGGTGTACAGCGCCGAGTTCAGGCAGCTGGTCACGGCAACCAACACAACGATGTCGACGATCAACTTGGCGTTCGGGATGCCCATGCGCTCAAGTACGGTCTGGTAGGAACCGACCGCGGCCAATACCGGATCATTCCACGGCACCAGCGCCACCACGATGAAGATCGAGACGAGGTAGAACAAGCCGATCCGCCAGATCACCGAGTTGGTGGCCTTGGAGATTTGCTTGCCAGGATTCTTCGATTCGGCGGCGGCGATGGTCACGATCTCGGTGCCCATGAACGAGAACATGGTGGTCAGGATCGCGCCGAGCACCGCGCCCATGCCGTTTGGCAGGAAGCCCTGGGTGTCGAACAAGTGCGAAACACCGCTGACCTGGCTGTTCGGCAAGAAGCCGAAAATCGCTGCGAGGCCGAGGCCGATGAAACCGATGATCGCGATGACTTTGATCAGGGCGAACCAGAATTCGAACTCACCGTAGTTCTTCACGCTGAACAGGTTGGTCACGGTCAGCAGCAACGTGATAACCAGCGTGAAGGCCCAGATTGCGACGTCGGGGAACCAGGCATGCAGGATGGTCGCGGCGGCGTTGGCTTCCAGCGGAATCACCAACACCCAGAACCACCAGTACAACCAGCCGATAGTGAAACCGGCCCAGTGCCCGATCGCGCGATCGGCGTACGTCGAGAAAGAACCAGTATCCGGCGACGCCACGGCCATTTCGCCGAGCATGCGCATCACCAAAACCACCAGAGCGCCGGCAGCGGCATACGCCAACAACACGGCTGGGCCGGCAGCGGCAATGGCATGACCCGAGCCGACAAACAGCCCGGCGCCGATAACCCCGGCGATCGACAACATGGTCACATGACGCGGTTTGAGCCCCTGTTCGAGGCCATTGGAGCTTTGGGTACTGCTCATTGAAACTACCTTTGCAAGGAAAGCGATTCAGTCCGCCAGGTCTGTCATTTCTTTCTCGTAAAAAGAAACCAACGGGGCGTTCCTTATTCTGCACGCAATAATTGCGCCAAAATGTTACGAAGTCCCGAGAACCGCGGCTCTCCGCATGACCGGACAGTCATCGCAAGTCATTGAGATTAATGGCAATTCGCCAGAGCGTTACCCTGCGACTCACTTGTAGAACGTTTCAGCGCACCAGAAACACACTCGGAAATTGCGGGTTGCACAATAAAAGTGCAGAACATGAACGTTTGTCCGGTTAGCGCTTCCAACACCCCGTCAAAGCTGGCACCATCGCGCCTTTTTTTACGCGACACCCACGACATTTGTGATCGAGAGCAGGATCAAACGTCTGTTCGGTTGATAGCAGCGCGACAGCCTGCTGCACCAATGCGACAACCTGCCACACGCCATCCGTTTACCGCCCGAAGCGCTGTTGGCTGCCATTCGAACGCTATGCTAGCTTGGCCGCCTCGTCAGGAATGCCGCCTGCAGCAGAAGCGAAACACTATGAGGAACGCACATGGCTGAGGCCACGCCCGCGCTTGAAATCCGCAACTTGCACAAACGCTACGGACAGCTTGAGGTGCTCAAAGGCATCTCGCTGACCGCCCGCGACGGCGACGTGATCTCGATCCTGGGTTCCTCCGGTTCCGGCAAGTCCACGTTCCTGCGTTGCATCAACCTGCTGGAAAACCCGCATCAGGGGCAGATCCTGGTTGCTGGCGAAGAACTCAAGCTCAAGGCCGCGAAGAACGGCGAACTGGTTGCCGCCGACGGCAAACAGATCAATCGCCTGCGCAGCGAGATTGGTTTTGTGTTTCAAAACTTTAATCTGTGGCCGCACATGAGCGTGCTCGACAACATCATCGAAGCCCCGCGCCGCGTGCTCGGCATGAGCAAAGCCGAGGCCACCGAAGTCGCTGAAGCCTTGCTGGCGAAGGTGGGCATTGCCGACAAGCGCCACGCTTACCCGGCGCAATTGTCCGGCGGCCAGCAACAACGTGCCGCGATCGCGCGCACCTTGGCGATGCAGCCAAAGGTTATCCTGTTCGACGAGCCCACCTCCGCGCTTGACCCGGAAATGGTCCAGGAAGTACTTAATGTCATCCGCGCGCTCGCCGAAGAAGGCCGCACCATGTTGCTCGTCACCCACGAAATGGGCTTTGCCCGTCAGGTGTCCAGCGAAGTAGTGTTCCTTCACCAAGGCCTTATAGAAGAGCAAGGATCGCCACAGCAGGTGTTCGACAACCCGCTTTCGGCGCGCTGCAAACAATTCATGTCCAGCAACCGCTAACGGAGCTACCCACATGCAGAACTACAAAAGAATCTTCCTGGCGGCTGCCGTCACCCTGGCGTTCAGCGCCGGTGCCGCCGCCGAAACCCTGAAGATGGGCATCGAAGCGGCCTACCCGCCGTTCAACAACAAAGATGCCAGTGGCAATGTCGTCGGCTTCGACAAAGAAATCGGCGACGCCCTGTGCGCCAAGATGAAAGTCGAATGCACCGTGGTCACCTCCGACTGGGACGGCATCATCCCGGCCCTGAACGCGAAGAAGTTCGACTTCCTGATCTCCTCGATGTCGATCACCGACGAGCGCAAGCAAGCGGTCGATTTCACCGACCCGTACTACTCGAACAAGCTGCAGTTCATCGCCAAGAAAGACGTCGACTTCAAAACCGACAAAGAATACCTGAAAGGCAAAGTGATCGGCACCCAACGAGCGACGCTCTCTGGCACCTGGCTGGAAGACAACATGCCGGACGTCGAAGTCAAACTCTACGACAACCAGGAAAACGCTTACCTGGACCTGACTTCCGGCCGTCTGGACGGCATCCTGGCTGACAAGTACGCCAACTATGAGTGGCTGAAAACCGAAGCCGGCCGCGCTTATGAATTCAAGGGCGACCCGGTGGAAGAAAGCGACAAGATCGGGATCGCTGTACGAAAAGGCGACACGATTCGCGCGAGGCTTAACCTTGCTCTGAAAGAAATCGTCGAAGACGGCACCTACAAAAAAATCAACGACAAGTACTTCCCGTTCAGCATCTATTGATCCTGACCTGCCTGACGGGCGCCGTTCGCTGACGGCGCCCGTCCTTGGCATTGCCTGCCGCGATTGAAAAGAAATCCATGATTATCGACCTCTACGGATTCGGCCCGGCGCTCGCCGCTGGCGCGCTGATGACTGTAAAACTGGCCCTCTCGGCCCTGTGCCTGGGGCTGGTGCTCGGTCTGCTCGGCGCCTTGGCCAAGACCTCTCCGCTCAAGCCGTTGCAATGGCTCGGCGGCACGTATTCGACATTGGTTCGCGGTATTCCGGAATTGCTCTGGGTGCTGCTGATCTACTTCGGCACGGTCAATTTGATGCGTGCCCTGGGCGAGTTTTTCGGCACGCCCGACCTCGCCCTCAACGCCTTCGCCGCCGGCGTGATCGCGCTGGGCCTGTGCTTCGGCGCCTACGCCACGGAAGTGTTCCGCGGCGCGATTCTGGCGATCCCCAAAGGCCATCGTGAAGCCGGCGTGGCCCTTGGCCTGTCGAAATTTCGCATCTTCACCAAGCTGATCATGCCGCAGATGTGGCGCATCGCCCTGCCCGGCCTGGGCAACCTGTTCATGATCCTGATGAAAGACACCGCGCTGGTGTCCGTCATCGGCCTGGAAGAAATCATGCGTCACGCGCAAATCGGCGTGACTGTTTCCAAGCAGCCGTTCACCTTCTTTATGGTCGCCGCGCTGATGTACCTGGGCCTGACCATTGTGGCCATGACCGCCATGTACTTTCTGGAACGACGCGCCGCGCGCGGCTTCGCGAGGAGCGACTCATGAACTGGGAAGTCATCATCAAATGGCTGCCGAAACTGGCCCAGGGCGCGACGCTGACGCTGGAGCTGGTGGCCATCGCCGTGATTGCCGGGTTGCTGCTGGCAATTCCGCTGGGCATCGCGCGCTCGTCGCGGCGCTGGTACGTGCGGTCATTGCCCTACGCGTACATCTTCTTTTTCCGTGGCACGCCGTTGCTTGTTCAGCTGTTTCTCGTCTACTACGGCCTGGCGCAGTTCGACGCCGTACGTAACAGCCCGCTGTGGCCATACCTGCGCGATCCGTTCTGGTGCGCCACCGCGACCATGACTTTGCACACCGCCGCTTACATCGCCGAGATTCTGCGCGGCGCGATCCAGGCAATTCCGCCGGGCGAAATCGAAGCCGCGCGGGCGCTGGGCATGTCCAGGCCCAAAGCGCTGTTCTACATCATCCTGCCGCGCGCCGCGCGCATCGGCCTGCCGGCCTACAGCAACGAAGTGATTCTGATGCTCAAGGCCAGCGCCCTGGCCAGCACCGTGACTTTGCTGGAACTGACCGGCATGGCTCGCACGATCATTGCCCGGACCTACCTGCCGGTAGAGATCTTCTTCGCCGCCGGCATGTTCTACCTGGTGATGGCTTACGTGCTGGTGCGCGGCTTCAAGCTGCTGGAGCGTTGGCTGCGCGTCGATGCCTGCCAAGGACGCTGATTGTTCCTACGTGCTGACGGGCGAGGCCCTACTCGCCCGCTTCACCGCGCTGGATGCTTTCCTGATCGAGCATCAAGCGCTGTGGAAACCACGACCGTTCACCCATCTGCAGCTCCCTTGGGAAACGTCCTACCCTTCGTTGTCTTCCTGGCTACGCAGTCGGTCGCTGGAAGACGCGGAAACCAGTCATAACCAACCTTTTCTGCTGGATGCGCCGGAGCCGTTTGCTTCATTGGCGGCGCTGTCGCGTGAGCTGAGTTCAGTCGGCGCCTTGCCGACTCATGCGCTGGAAGCGGCTGGCCATCGATTGAACGTCGATGTGCCGGGGCGCAAATGGCAGCAGATTGAGGCGTTTTCCAGTTGTTTGTCGTTCGCTGCATCGCCGAACCATTGGCTGGATTGGTGTTCGGGCAAGGGACATCTGGGGCGGCGCCTGCTGCAATCCGGCCAGCAACTGACGTGCCTGGAATACGACGCCGCGCTGGTGGCGAGCGGTCAGGCACTCAGCCAGCGCCATCAACTGCGCGCGCTGCACGTCGAGCAAGATGTGCTCGCGGCAGATGCGGCCTCTTTATTAATCGCCGAGCACACGCCGGTGGCGCTGCACGCGTGTGGCGATCTGCATGTGCGGCTGATGCAACTCGCCAGCGCCGCTGGCTGCAAGCAACTGGCCATCGCGCCCTGCTGTTACAACCGGATCAGTCTGACGGCGTATGAGGCGCTTTCCTCGGCAGGCTCGCGCTCTGGCCTACAGCTGTCGCTCGAAGATCTCGCATTACCGATGAGCGAAACCGTCACCGCCGGGGCGCGCGTCCGACGTCAACGCGACACCTCCATGGCACGACGCCTGGGTTTCGACCTGCTGCAACGTCAACTGCGCGGCATCGACGAATACCTGCCAACGCCGTCGTTATCCAGCGCCTGGCTGGATAAATCCTTCGCCGACTACTGCCATCATTTGGCCGCGTTGAAGCAGTTATCCACAATCGGCCCGCAAGACTGGCCCGCGCTCGAAGCCGCTGGTTGGCAACGACTGGCCGAAGTGCGCAATCTTGAGCTGCTGCGAGGCCTTTTCCGGCGCCCGCTGGAGCTATGGCTGGTACTGGATCGAGCACTTTTCCTCGCCGAGCAGGGTTACCGCATTCGGCTCGGCACCTTCTGCGAAACCCCGCTCACACCGCGAAATTTCCTGCTGCTGGCCGAACGTCCTGAACAGGTCCAGCCTGTGGATAACTCTGTTGATGAAATTATCGTGGATCCAATAAATCCGCTGTTTCGCGGCTGAAACAGAACTGTTCATTTTTCGTACATATAAATAAAAAACCCTAAAAACAGGCATTTGCGAACAAATGAGAACGAGTTCACAAATACGCCTCTCGTCACTCATAACGACTGTCGCGTTGTGCATAAGCACTCTATGAAAACGACATAACCGCCGATTCCCGGACACGATCAGCGGAAAATTGCGCCACGTAACCGCGCTTGTTATACAAGACGCCAAGGGTGCCGCCAGCGCAGCCAGGAATAACCGACAGGACGCCACTGTGACCTTCATTTCCTACGCACAGAATTTCGAAGACATTCGCCTGTGGCGCGCCCTCAAACAGTTCGAAAATGGCTTTTACATCGACATCGGCGCCAACGACCCCAGCCACGATTCCGTCACCAAAGCCTTCTACGATCGCGGCTGGACCGGCATCAACGTCGAACCGATGCAAACCTATTACGACGCCCTGCGCCAACAACGCCCCAACGACACCAACCTGCAATGCGTGGCCAGCGACAGCGCCGACGACCTCACCCTCTTCGGCATCCCCGGCACCGGCCTCTCCACCGTCGACCCGGCCACCGCCGAGGAACGCACCGCGCTGGGCATGGACGTGCACCGCCAAACGGTCAAGGCCCGCACGCTCAGCTCGATCTGCGAGCAATACGCGCAAAACCGCGCCATCCACTTCCTCAAAATCGACGTCGAGGGCCACGAAGAAACCGTCCTGCGCGGCATGGACTTCGCCACTTGGCGCCCGTGGATCATCCTCATCGAAACCCCATGGGCGCGCGACCACAACTGGGAACACCTCGTCACCGACGCCGGCTACCAAGCGATCCTGTTCGACGGCATCAACACCTGGTTTCTGGCCGACGAGCACCTCGACCTCAAACCCGCCTTCGACATCCCACCGTGCAACCTCGACAACTTTCAACTGTGCCGCGGCCACGCTTTCAGCCACCCGTTGAGCGACGCCGACCAGCAACTCGCCGCCGCGCTACAACGCGCCGAACACGCCGAAGCGCAGCTGCGCGCCATGCAAAATAGCCGCACTTGGCAGGCCCTGCACAAACTCAAGAAAACCCTCCTGCGCACCTGACCAGACACCCGCGCAAAAATAGTCTGAATTCAGGGGTTTACAGAAGCATTCCAATCGCTATAATCGTCGCCCAACACGCCGGTATAGCTCAGTTGGTAGAGCAACTGACTTGTAATCAGTAGGTCCCGGGTTCGACTCCTGGTGCCGGCACCATACAAAACGAAGCCCCTGCAGAAATGCAGGGGCTTTGTTGTTTCTGGAGTGTCCACATTCCGTCCACAACCCGAAACTCGTGGGAGCGAGCTTGCTCGCGATGAGGCCGTCACACCCTTCGGCGATCCGCTGGTCAGTTGAATGGCGGCCTAATCCAAACCCAAACAACGAAGCAACCTCAACCAAACAGCATTTTTTGCCAATGATCCTCACCCACAATGGCAATCGAAGCTCCCGCCTCCCGCAACTCCACTGCCTTCATGATCTTCGTTCCATAAGTACTGTGGCGCCACTGCTCATTACCCACGCTACCAACCACCAAGTAATGCACCTTCTTACTCACACCGCCCCCAATCAAACCGCCTCTTTCTTCGACCAGCTTCTGACAATCCTTACGCGGCCCAAACGCCATAACGCCGGTGAAGACAAACATCCTGCCGTCCCACACCAAATCAGGGATTGGTGAATTGAAAGGAAGATCCGTAGGAGCAATGGCAACAGCACCGCCAACCTTCGGTCTCTCAATGCCCATCCCAGAAAAACCACGCAGGATGTTAAGCAACTCCAGAGACTCATCTATGTCTAGAACATTGTCCTGAAGCATGCACGCCAAACGCGAATACAGCAGATTGATCACCGGATCGTTCAGATGCGCGAGATTGTTTTCCAACCACTGCTTTAGAAAAACCGCTTCTGTGATGTTAACGACACCGTCGGCAGTAATTCCGGCGGCCAACCCCACCAAGGCATCGGCGGCGCGTCGGTCGATTCGGGAGCGGTTGAAGAATTTACTGTTCTCGAATTCGTTGTGTAGGTCCATTACGGGTTTTCCTTGGGGCGGGGAGTGATCCGATACGGAGACGTAACGGATGAATGTTGTGGTCAGAAACTAGCACCGCTGCGCACAGACACCTCATTTTTGGCCAGAAAAAAGATCCTTCCTCATTCACTGTTACAGCTTGCAGTTCAACAATCTAATGGATCGCGCTTGTCAGTTTTTGGACGGAGAGCCGTTGCTTTCCAGTCGGATCTAATTGCGCTAAGGACTGACATTTAGGTTATGTAAATCCTGAGGATATGACACTGCTACAACGCCGTCCTGATCAGATGGATCTCACTTAAAACTTCTAAAGCCCGCGTAACTTCCTGTGGAACACCACTAATTTCCACCCGTGGATAGTTTCATCCACAGCCGCAGAACACGCGAAAACTGGTGTCTCGATCCGAATTATCCACAGACGTAGACAAGATCGGGCCAAGCGCTGTCGTTGCCAGCAACCTAAGTAGCCAAAACCTTTAAGGCTACGCCACACGGTGGTAACTCTCCCAAAGTGCGATTAGCGTCCGGCGGCTCGCGCAGTCACAGCGATGTGATGGATGCCTACCTTTACCAGTGTGCCCACTGCGGCAACTCACCCCTTTCATAGCTGCCCTGCAGCAACCTATTCGCTTGGCCATTCCCATGCGCCAACCTGCGCCCGTTCTTTCTCCCGGAAAGAGACGGGCGCTCCTACCACTGCTGCAGCCCAACTCGTACAAGGCTTTGCGGCATTCCCCCTCGTGACAATCGGTCTGACAAACACCGAAGTCGCCAGCAACAGCGATGCAGATGATGGTGCCGCAGCCCACGGAATGGACTGCACCTGACTGACAGTCAGGCATGCCCCGATCATCGCATCACTGCCTTCACCCGACTCAGGATCTCGCGGCATTGGTCTCGTCAGCCAGCGCAGCCTCCACCCGCCCACGTCTTTGGAAGTGTTCAGGAGGCGAGATCATGAGATGCCCAAGCTCCCGGTCGTAAGGAGTCGTCAGTCCCGCGTTAGCAGACAACCCTCGCAGGTCGCAGGGGCCTTGATCCCTGATAACACTCAACATTCTTGGCGGGATGACGTGGGGAAGGTTTTAAAGGTTTGGCTTCGAGAGGAGTTTGAGCATGGGATTGGTAGGTAGACGGGCTGGGCGGAACTTTGGGTATGGACGGCAACTGAGTTATGCCGGGCCACAGGCGCTACGTGATCTGTTTGGCGGCGGGCATTACGGGACGGTCAAAGCGCACAGTGATCGGTGGCAGGCGTTTGTGCGGTGGTGTCGATCGGATGAAGGACCTAGGTTTAACGACGCGCGGCAGATTGATCGGCAAACCTTACTGGACTATGCCGAATATCTGCGCCAGCACGTTGAACAAGGTGAGCTGACCATCGCCACCGCGCAAAACCGGTTGTCCAGTGTGAACCGGACCATGGCCGCGCTCCGCGGTGATCAGTATGTGAAATTGCTAAGTCCGAGCAAGGCGCTGGGAATGCGGCGCACCAGTGTTCGTCGTTCGGTGCCGCAAGGCCAAGACCGCGAACACGTGAAGCGGATCGTAGAGGTGCTTTGCGCACACCAGCAGCCGCGGGGCGCGGCCATCGCTCAGTTAGCGCGAGCCACCGGCATGCGTCTACGTGAAGCCATTTTAGCCGACCTTCCGCGCCTGAAGCATGAGGCCGAACAATACGGCAAGATCAACGTTCAGGACGGCACCAAAGGTGGCCGCTCGGGCGCCTCGGCCCCTCGTTGGATTACGGTAGATGATCATATTCGTGATGCGCTGAGGTTTGCCGATGAGGTCTCACCCGACGGCAGCCGCAACCTACTTGCACCGAACGAACGCTACCTCGATTTCTTGCAGAGAATCGTCCGCCCCGCACGGGACATCATCCATAAGCACGACCTCAAAGGCTTCCACGAATTGCGGGCAGCCTATGCGTGCGAACGCTATGAGCAAATCGCCCACCACCCCGCCCCAATCAACGGTGGTCATTGCTATCAACTCGACCGAAGCCTAGATCAAGATGCCCGAATACAAATCAGCTATGAGCTAGGGCACAACCGTATCGTCGTGGTGGTCGCTTACATTGGTGGTCGAGCATGAGCACGGCATTCGATATGGATCTGTTCATGGCGGGCGTCCTGACCGGGTCGCATACCACACGCCAACGCCACATTCGTCAGGCCAAAACTATCCAAGCAGCAATCGCTGAACGCTGGCAACGCGACAATCCATGGACTTGGCAGAGAAAACACCTTGCGTGGTTTTTAAATCACCACCTAAACCAGCGCACTGACTCGACGCGCTATTACTATTTGCTGACCATGCAATTACTCACTCATCGCCTACGAAAATCCTGGAAGTTTACCGCCAAGCGAAGGTCAGCAAACAACCATAACTGACATACGAATCCGGGGTAGTTTTGATTCAAAAATCGACCTACTTTCAGGGTAACAAGTGGCTGTCGTTGATATCACACTGCGCGAGCCAACTGAACAGCCTGCTTTCCCGAGATTCTTGAAGCATATCGCGACACAACGATTTTCTTTTAACCAAGCACTGTCTCTAGGGAGAATCGGGGATATTGTGCTCGAGTGGTTGCCTGAAGCACGGGACAAGCCCGAGGCTTCTTAAATGAGGGGGACTGCCAAAAAGTTCGTGCAGCAGACCATTACCTCACCTAAAAAGTCCGATTTTATATTTTCGACGTTCGAGACAACGGTGTATTGCTTCTTCTCTAGCCAAGCCCATACGTCCGCTTGAGATGTTGAGTTCAATTCAGTCTCGTGCTCTAGAAAATCCCTGACTAGTGGGCTATAAAATATTGTAGAGGGCTCAGAGGGCGTAATACGATAGGTTGGGCCGTAGGATCTGGCTTGAGAGAAATCTGTAGAGCAAATTATGGTTGTACTTCTGGCTTTGATACCAAATCGCTTGAGAAACCATGCATCAGCGTGATCGTGGACTTGCAAGCTAGTTTCGCGAGGGATGCGAGGGGAATGGTGAAAAATATTAACTTGTTCGACCGAGCTCAGTGGCTCAGCGAAGCCCCGATATAATGAAGGCATTCCATTTCCTATTTGAGGCTTTTGTACGCATGCTAACCGGCACCAGTAATGCAGTCAAAGAAAAAAAATTCTTTGATATGACAGGCCTCTCCCTTCTAGAGGGAAGGTATAGACTTCATAAGGAAGTCTCAGGCGGAAAAAGCTCGACAGGGTTCTTTGGTGTAGATGAAGAAACAGGCAGAGATGTATTCGTTAAGTTTTGTATCTTTCCTCGCTCTGAGCTGGAACGAGCAAGATTTAGAAATGAGGCCAGTTTTCTGAAGGAGCGAGCTCTTTTCAACGGAATTATAAAAAAGACACCGGAATATTTGGCAGATGGTGAATTGTTTGATGGAAAGATCCTCTACTTGGTTACGGAAAGGATTCATGGAACACTTCTGTTAGACTGGTTTGGAGAAAAGTTTTGCAATGCGCCTCTGATAGATCGGCTCACGGTAGCGTACCGAGTATTTGGGGCCGCCGAGCATTTTAGCATGTTCGTAACTCACCGAGATTTGCATCCAGGAAACATTATTCTTCTAAATGAAGATATCGATTTACACTCTAAGCGGCCAGATTATAAAACCATCATTCTGGACTGGGGTCAGTCATATAGCAGAATGCACTTCGAGTACAGCGAAAATGATAGTGACGACATGGTCACCATTCATAATGGCATCGGGAGAGAGATAACCAACTCGTTCTATAACCTACCTCCCGAGACCTTTATCGACTGGGAGGCTTCGGGGTCCGAGTACAATAAGTATGATTCTTGGGCTATGGGGCTGCTATTGTATAAGTTGGTAACCGGGAAAGACCTGTTCTCTTTCAAAAATATTGGGGAATATGCTGCGGCGCAGAAACGGATTGAATGGGAGGTTAAGTTTGGCTTGTTTGATCTTTCTACGTATGCGGCGAGCGCGGCGCCAATACTATCCGCGCTTATTGTGCGATTGCTGCGGAAGGATCCTAAAGATCGGATGTTTATTCAGGAAGCAAGAAATGCACTGTGGTTCATCTTGGTAGAGGACTTTATGCCGTCAGATTTTGGCATAATTCAGAGATTTCTTGACGCACCTAATTATTTTGATGAAGTTGAGTGGAAACACTTCGACTCTGAGCCCTTCGATTATTTCTGACAGCCATTCGCGACCCTCCTCTACTGGCCGATTTCGGCCGGTAGCGACAGGCAGAAATCGGCCAAGAGCAACGTGTCCACCCCAAAAAAGCGGCGAAAAGGGGATCTTCCGAAGGCATCGTAGGCTTTCTGTTCGACCCCTTCATGACCTCAATCACAACGGGCTGCCATCCCCGCCCGTGACAGCGAGGCCTGGAATCAAGCGTATGACAGTGCCGAGTAGCTCAGTGGAGACTCCCAACCCACCTTGATTACGCAAAGCTGCAAACTCTCGTCACTTACTATCATGACACGCATACTACAATGACTTCAGATATTTTTTAATGGCACTTGACTTACACTGCGACGGCTCAATCTCCTCAATAAAACTGTGATTATTCCTTTGCATTACATCCACAATATAAACATCTAACTCTTCATCAGTGACAGACACTATCATTGACTCACAGGTGTTCATAGCTGCAAATCTGTTCATCTGATGGGCACTATCAATAGCCAGCTCAAGCGCTCTAGCTCTAGCTCGCGGGGAAACATCTTCCCCTTCAAATATTACCTTCATGTTTTTAGCAATCACTTCAGCGAAAGCCCAGCTGTACTGCGCATCGGCGACCATCAAAGAATAAATTTTTAAGAATGATGGTACGTAACTCACCAGTTTCGGAAGTACTAGCAAAGAAATGAAATCACGACCAATCTCTAGGCAAATTCGTATTTTATCATCGTCGTCGAGCAACCCTAAACTATTGATAAATTCAATAACTTGGGCCGAACTGAATTTGTTCTCATTAGCCAGCCGGTCAGATATTGATGATATCAATTGATTGACCTGCCCCAGTCTCCCTCCACGTCCGATGATAACGTCGTAGGCCATCTGGAGCGCCTGTTTCATATCCGATAGATTTTGATATCGTCTCTTCTTATCAAGCTCGCACGCCCTTTCAATCACGTGAAATAACGCTGGATGTATTACCCCCTCCATCAGATAAGTAGGATTTTGCCTGGTAAGTAGAACATATAAGCTCTTGCCGAGCATAAATATGTCGCCGGTTTCATCTGCACCTTTAAATCCACCGTTCCCAAACTCGGGCGGCAGATATCCCTGAGTCCCCCAGAACATTGAGCTACTCGTAAACCTGGACGAGGACCCGGGCTCCATGCCAAGCCCGAAATCAGATACGACGATGCCCCTCTTACCTATTAAGAAATTCTGTGGCTTTATATCTCTGTGATATACGCCCTGGGAATGAAGCTCGGAAATGCAATCAATCATCTGATTGAATATAGATTCTTGCTTCTCAGGGCTACCCGAAATTTCATCGATAATTTTTGTTAGATCGCCATTATGGTAGTAGTCCATCACGAAGTATGGAGGTTCGTGGCGCACATTACTGTCTAGGACGCTAACAACCTTGGAGTTCCCCGCAAACCCTTCTAAAAGCCTAACCTCTCTTCGAAACCGTTTGATGTACTCATCGTCCTCTTCGCGACAATACTTCAAAACCAACCTACCGCTTTTCTCCTTTGTGGCATCCTCTACAAATAAGATCTGCCCCATCCCCCCACTATCACTGCAAATACCGGAAACTATATATCGATCGTCAATTAAATCGCCTGCACTATAGCTCATTACTCGCTCCATACCATGTAAACGTTAGAGTACAACGGTACTGTAATCAACGTAGGAAATCACGATTAATCTGTGGCTAATCTCGTCGCCATCATCCATGGACAAGTCCGAACTTTAAGGCGGGAGCCCATGCAGTATCAGAAAATATAAATCTTGGGAAGATTCTCATTCGCCATAGGCGTGGGTAAGACGGGTAGCTATAGGCTCATCAATGTGTGCAGGTAAACATGTAATATAATTGGATAGCGGTTCTCGATATCTGATAGGTGCCAAGTCTAGCGCTAGCAATTGGTTCGATACAGTCGATAGGGGGGGTATCCACTGTTGGCCGACTTCTGCCTATTATCCATGGGAAATAATTGGCAACGTTCAAGCTCTAGTGGTTTACCATGCCGTATGCTGCTCTGGATATTTTACGTTCAGACCGACAGCACTCCGTGATGATACGAGCAGAAAGGGTTTTGATTTTTGATGGGTGATGCTCGGTGTTTGCCCCAATTGCGCTACCACCGCTCATCCTCATGGTGGGCTAGAAATACCATAAGCGCTAAATTAATTGTGGTCTGCCCCGAATTTTCGTTACTATCTAAACCCTATATAGCCATACCTAATCGCTAGCCACCTCATCCCCCCCACAAAGAAGCTTGAGTAGCGGACTATTCGGGGCTATTTTGGAAAAAAACTGTGGGGGTTGAAACTTGCCAAGTCTCATGCGAATCAAAGGTAAGCATACACCTTGATCTAAAATAGTTATGTCTTTCAAGCCGATAGCTGTTACTAGATCGCGCCCAGCTGTGTATAGATCAAAATCAAGTTTTGAAATACAGATCTCTTTTCCATACTTTGTCCATATTTCCTCTGGAGGCAGACTCTTTACAAAGTCTACCTGTGCGGACATATCTATCCTACCCACCGGTAGAGTTGTATACACCCATAGTCGTGACCCAGGTGGCAAACTGATTGGCTTAACTCTCAGCTCAACACTTTTTTTGCCTTGCATAATGTTATCCACATGCCTCGGCTTTATGGACACCAGCGCCTCAATCATTATAGGCTTCCCCAATTAACACCTTCAGCTTATCCACGCCTATTCGCTCAGGGGAGACTAAGTTAGCATTACTTATTAGACCCAACTCTTTCGCTCTTGAAAATGATACGCGCCGATCAAATTCAATAAAGTTATCAAACGTGAAGACATGAACACGCCCGGCCCCATCAGAAATATCAAGTAGCTCTTTTTTTGACAAAACACCCTGTCGATCAAACTTAACGGCTGCCTCGTCAATATCTATGACATCTGAAAATGTAATTCGTGCGAAACCTATGATTTCCTGAATGCTTTTTATGCCAGAAACGTAGAAAGCAATAACCCCACCCCGTGTAAAAATAGACTCTCTAACTGGCGACCTAAAATACGCTTTCTCAAGTAGAAATATTTGCTGATGACTAGATAGCAGAGACAGTTGGTTCTTTACGTTACCTATCAGCCCATTAGCGAATTTTTCACGGATAGGCACTATGATACAATCCCTATCGGAGCTCAAGATAAACTTAGGCCCAATAGCGGTCTCGAAATCGAACCAAGAAAATACTTGAGACTCATTAAATGCATCAGAGATAAATATTCCGGTATTTTGAAGCTCCTTCTTTGAAGGAAGCTTTTCTGGAATACTGAACTCGCAAAAAGTTTTTACGGTTCGAGCGAAGTCCGACCAGTTTTTACGGTCTAAAAATTCACTACTCATAATTTTTACAAAATGATCAGCGGATTTGAAAAAGCCTTTCTTAGTAAGGGTTTCCGCAGTGATATCCTGATCTTTCCCGATATATAAATCTAGGCGATGCGAGAACGAGCACTTATATCTCAAAGCCATTTCTAGAAAGTGGTCAATTGCTGCGATTGCTTGGGGACGGCTCTCATCGATATACAACGCGGCTAATGCATGCCCTGAAGATTTAACCGGTTTCTGGAAATAATATATGCCGAATAACTCCCCATCCAGCCGCGCCTCATATACATTCGCCCCCTCTTTAGTAGGAGAGGCCGAGTCAAGACTTTCACTCACTAGCCCTGGCACTGAAAAAGAGCTTAAAAAAGCACTTAACTCATCAGTCATAGTAGAAGAAGAGAACGAAAAATCAGAATTAAGCGGCTTATCAGACCTTGAGAATCCATTATCCGTGATAAGTTCATCAGGCGAAAGTATAGAACATCCATACTTATATTTAATATCATTGCAAGACCTTAGAAGTGCTTTCTCGCGAGTTATGAAACCATCTATTTTCGCAGATATGCAATAAGCTAAGTGCCGTAAATCAGACTCATCATTCTGAGCTGATTTTCTACCTGCTGCTCTAGACGGAAAAATATCTCTTCTCAATGATTCAGCTATTTCTTGAACATCAGTATTTGCCATTAGTTCGGGGAATGCTCCAGCCATTCTCAAAACTGGATCATCCGAAAAGTGTGACGATTGCCGCTCAAGCTCCGCTTTGAACTCTGGAGTTATGCAAATCGAAAATCCTCCTTGGAATCCAACCTGCATGATTTTCACTATCTGCTCATAGCCTGGCCTTGCCTTGGAGACATCCAAGAGAAGATTAAGATCCAAAGCATAAATCCGTTTTTTAAGTACAGGTCCTGTTGGTCTAACGCCTACTCGCTCGTTGCCTAATGAGCCGAACAAGTCATTATCATTCACAACGAATCCACGAACATTAATAATCCGCTTAGTCGTCTCTCCGCCCTTGACCTGTTTATAAACCTGAAACCCTAACTTGCTCCAAAACTCGTTCGCTGGCAAATCAGAAGCCACCCTAGCCACAATGGAATGGTAGCCGTGCTCTTTCGCAAAATCTTTCAACGAACTTATTAAGCGCGAACCAATTCTGTGCCCTCTTACAGAGCGACAGGAGTAAATCTGGAAAACTTTAATACTCGGCATAGTGCCGCCAAACATCAGATACCCTTTTAGCTCTCTAGCCTCATTAACTATTACCCACAGCTGTCCTTTTGACGCCATTTGATCATATGCTGAAGAAGCCAAAAAGCCAAATGCGCCCTTGTTATTATCAGCGATATTTGAAACTTGATCTATGTACAAAGAAACATGATCAAAGCTTTTTAATATTGTGTATTCCATTACGAGTCAAACTCTTACTGAAAGGACAAGTTATTAGGAACGTATAATAGCACGAATCAGCTGAGCGCTCACCTGCCCTTAACAAAAGTCGTAGACCTTTAAAATACCGAATAAAAAATACTAATCCGCATGTCGCACCGTAGTAGAAAGCGAAGCTCGCCCAAAGCCATAATTTGATCTATTTAAGACGAGGTAATGATCGATACTTACACACAATTAAATAAGGGTAGAGAATGAGGTAGTCTGTCTAACTAGTAGAAATATTTTCTTATAAGTTCAATACGTTAGCTACTTGTTCGACCCCTGGTGCCGCACCATACAAAACGAAACCCCTGCAGAAATGCAGGGGCTTTGTTGTTTCTGGGGTTTGAAATACAAGAAGCTTGAATTTGAGCTCCCCCTCAGTATCTGCGGGAGTAGTTCGCCCTCACAAAGCGTGTGATGTAGCTATTTAAACCCCTTCCTGCCACTGCCAAGCGCCGCAGTTCGGCCACGGTTGCGGCACCGGGCTTGATCGAATCGTAAACATAATTTCTGTACGGCCCATCCGCGAATTGAACAGTAATTTCCCCCTGTCCTAACTCGTAAGCGATGACACCCGAATCGCCGCCGAGATTTTTGTATCGCTCCATCTGTCGACCTATCACCGATAAGTAGCGAATTGCTCCCATCTGGAACGATAGCTCGGATTTTACCGCGCTATGAAAGGGGGCCGATTTATTCTCATTCCAGGTGCGACTTTTGGTGCCAGCACAATACGAATCAAAGCCCTCGTAGAACTACGAGGGCTTCGCTGTTTCCGACGTCTGTAAATCAGGCCTCAGTGCCCCGCACTCTGCCCGCCATCAACATGCAAAATCTCCCCGGTGACAAATTTTGCGCTGTCGAGATACACAATCGCTTGGGTAATGTCGTGCACTTCCCCCATATGCCCAACCGGGTGCAGTGCGCCCAACGCGGCGTGTGTTTCTTCACCATGCATCGGTGTTTTGATGATGCCTGGGGAAACCGCATTCACCCGAATCCCACGCTTGGCGTATTCAATCGCAAGGGACTTGGTCGCCGCATTCAACCCACCCTTGGTCAACGAAGCCAACACCGACGGCACACCATCAATCGCGTGGTCCACCAGACTAGTGGTGATGTTGACGACATGCCCGCTGGCCTGTTTTTCCATCTCGGCAATTGCAAGTTGGGTGATGTAGAAAAAGCCATTCAAGTTCACCGACAGCACCGCGGCGTAGTCTTCCTGGGTGTAAGCGGTGAACGGTTTGGCGACGAAGATTCCGGCGTTGTTGACGAGTGTGTCGACGCGGCCGAAGTGCTCGATGGCTTCGCGGATTACGCGCTGGGCGACGGCGGGGTCGCCGATGTCGCCGGCTACGGTGTGAATATCCGGGTCGGTGGACGGTTTGATTGAACGCGAGGTGGCGACCACCTGGTAATCCAGTTCACGGAATGCCTTGACCATTCCTGCACCAAGACCTTGCGACGCACCAGTGATAACGATGACTTTTCTCGAATTGCTCATGATGGACCTCAACTAATAAATGATGGTTTGAAGATTGATCAGGCTTCAGCAGGCGCCTGCGCCATTTGCCGCAACATCTATTCGTAGTACTCGACGGACTGCGAACCGGACACCAGGTGACGACCGTTCAACACCATGGCCGGGACCGAGTTGATCCCGCGTTGGCGATAGAACGCTTCAAGTTCACGCACTTCGCTGGCGAATGCGCCGGACGCCAGTACTTCCCGCGCTGCTTGCGCATCCAGTCCAACTTGTGCGGCCAGTCGAACCAGTGTTTCGCGATCACTCGGGTTCTGGCCGTCGCTGAAGTAAGCGCGCATCAAGGCTCGCTTGAGTGCAACTTGCCGTCCTTCCGGCAATGCCCATAACAGCAATCGATGGGCATCAAAGGTGTTGTAGAAATGGCTGCGTTTCTCCAAGTCGAACTTGAAACCGATGGCCTCGCCGCGAGCGATCTGCAGCGCTTTGCCGGCCGCGACGTCTTCGGCAGTGCGCCCGTACTTGCGCATCAAGTGCTGCACCGCGTGCTCGCCTTCGGCCGGCATGTCCGGGTTCAACTCGAACGGCTTGTAGGTCAACTCCACCGCAACTTCGCCAGCCACGTTTTCGATCGCTTGCTCCAACGCCGTCGCGCCCAACGCGCACCACGGGCAGACCACGTCGGAGATGAAGTCGATAGCGACGGACGCAGTCATGACTTTCCCTGCGCGTCGGCCAGTTGTTTTCGGTACTGAGTGGTGGTCACCCCGGCGTAACCCCAGTTATCGGTGTCGACTTCCTCGATCACGATGTGGGTCAGGTGCGGGTCCTTGTTGAGAACGCGCTGCAGGGTTTCAGTGATTTCGGCGATCACCTGAGCTTTCTGCTCGGAGGTAACGCCATCGCGGGTGATGCGCACGCTTACGAAAGGCATGAGGAAATCTCCAGTGGCCAGCCCTTCGGGATGATGGGTAGGCGTTGGAGATAAATGTATTGGGTTGGGTCGGGGGGATAAAG
>NZ_MKGS01000172.1:0-33387 GCF_002836905.1 Pseudomonas sp. 43NM1
CGACGAGCCTGTTGCAACTGTTGTTGCAACGCGTCGCGCTGCTGCAATACGCCGGCGTAACGTTGCTGCTGTTCACGCAGGCTGTCTGCCTGAGTTTCGATGTCCGTCAGCGGGCCAAGAAACCAGCTCTGCACCAGCAACCACCACGCCGCCCACAGGGTCAGCGCCAGCGCAATCAGCGCCGCGCCGCGACGTTCGCGCGCAGTCAAATCACGACGCATCGGCGGGCTCCTTGCGCAGCTGTGCAGCTGGCTGCGAGCGCAAATGCGCGCGCAAATGCGCGCGCAAATGCGCGCGTAGAGAAAAGCGCTCTTTGCCGGTCTGTTCGTCGGGCTGAATGATCCCCTGAAATTGCGCATCGCTGAGGGTTTGGCAGTTTTGCGCACGAGCGATCAACGCGCTGGCCTTGGCACTCTGGCCAGTGATCGAGACGCCGCCGTCTTCGCTGATCTCGAGTTGCTCGACCCAAGTGTCCGCGCCCAGGCAACCGGTGAGGTCGAGCAGCACGCTGGACACGCTCGGTTGCGCGCTCTTGCGTTGCGCCAGATAGCGCGCGGCGCCCTGGGTGTTGACCAGTTCGCGGCGCAGCTTTTGCAATGCCTGAACCTCGTCGCGTTGTTGCTCCACCGTCGCTTGCATCGCCGCGACTCGATCAGCACGAACGTCCAGCCACATCAGCATGCAGGCCAGCAACAGGCCGACGCAGCTCACCGCCAGATAACCTGACAAATGACCGCGATTGGCGCCCTGACGCGGGTGTTGGTCTGGTAACAGATCGACGCCGAGAGGTTGGCCGTCGGCACCGCGACAATCGATGGCGTGCAGGTGCAAGCCGCGCTCTTGGCAGTGCTCGAGGACCGCTTGCAAACGCTCGCGCACAATCGCCACCAGCAGCACCCGCGCCAGGGTTTTCCCGCGGCTTTGCACACGCGTGACGAAGTGCATGTGCTCGCGCGGAAACGGCGTGTACTTGTCCAGCTCGAAACCGACCACGCTGCGCAGTTCGCGAGTGGCGGCCAGCGGCAGATTCAACGGTTGCGCCAGTACCATCGCGTAAGGCAAAAGCAACACAACCCGCTCGCCGTTACAGTCAGGCAGTACATCGGGCAATGGCCAATTCAAGCGACGCTCGCGCTGGCGCGGCAGAACAGCGCTTTGCACGCGCGCCGGCAATGCGTTGCGCAATTCCTGCAACCACGCTTGCCACACACGTTGGCCAAGACTGCCGCGCCAGTGGCCGTGCCAACGGGCGTTGAGCTGGGCAAAACGCTGAGCCAGAGGTGCTGAGATCAATTGCTTCATTCCTGCCAGCGCAAGACCCGGTACGGTCGTGCGCCCTCCTTCGATGGATTCAGTAACAAGGTGACGCGCAGCGTCGTGGTGTAACCGCCGGGCAAAGTCGCCCGGCTTTTCAGGGTGATGATCGAACCGGCCGGCATCACCGTCGCTGGTGCTCGCGGCAAATTCAGCGTGCGTTGCAGCCACGGCGCCGCGAAGCGCGGGTCCGGGCTCGGCAGCCCGCTCCATAACGTCACATAGGGTGCCGCTCGCTGGTACAACGCCTGAGTCATGCCGGGTATTTCGCGCATCTCTTCAACCATTCGCAGCGGCGTCTGATCCTCGCCGCGCCGCTGCTCGACCGCGTGCGCCAGTTGTCGGGCCTCAGCGGGCGCGGCGCCGCAGGCCTGTAACAATCGGGCGATCAGCTCGGCAGGCGCCGCATTCAGATCCAGTTGCCCCTGCTCACTGCGCAGGCTGACCGCCAGTTCTGCTCCAGCAAAACCCAGCGCGTGCACTTGGCGGTCGGCCAGCCAGCGCCGTTGCGGATCGCGATCGAGCTGGGCGATGACCGCCAGAGCGATGCCCGCCTCGGCAGCCAATTGCCCCTGTAAATGCTGGCGCTGCCAGAGCGCCTGGCGGTTTTGCAAATGCACCCAGCCCACCAGACCGGCGAGCAATGTGCCGAGCAACGCCAACACCCACAGCACCAGCAGCAGCGCGACCCCGCGCTGACGTTTCATGGCGCCGTGTTCTCGCCGGACAAGTCCAGGCGCAGGCGAATAACCTGCATCGGCCAGACAACCGCACCAGCCAATTGCGCGTCGATGCGCACTGCGCGCGGCAACAGTCCGGGCCACGGCCAATGATCCAGCCACCTGCCGGCTCCTGAGGGCGATTGACCGCGGTAGCTGATTTGCACTGACTTGACCTGCTGCAACAGCACTTGCGGCTCTCTCGCCGGCTGCAAGACTTCGCCCTGCAAACGCTCCAGGGTCACCTGCAATCGGCCATCCGCCAGACTCACTTGATGTCGATACACACCACCGCCCAAGGTCGCTGGCAGCGGCGCGTAGAAACTCAGACTCTGCGTGTCGCCTTGAAACATCGGCGACTGCGCTTGCCCCGGTTTCCCCGCCGCCAGCGGCAACGCCTGAGCGATGGCGCGGCGCAAAAAGTTCTCGCTCGAACGCACTTCATCAAGGCGGCTGCTATAGCGTTCAGCCTTGGCCATCGCCCGATTGGCGCCGGACAGCGCCGCGCCGATCAACGTCAGCAACAGGCCCAGCAGACTGATCACCACCAGCACCTCCAGCAGGGTGAAACCGCGCTGCTGGCGTTTCATCGCGCCGCCCCGCTGCCGGCGCTGCGCACTTGCAACGTGCTGTAGCGCGCTTGCCGAGCGCCATCGCTGACGTGCAGATCAAGCCGATAAGCATTGGCCGCCCCAGCGGCGCCGGGCACCAGGCTCACGTCCATCTGCCAATGCACCCCGCTCCACTCGCCGTCGCTGCGCCCCACTTGCAAGGCGCGGTCGCTGGCGTCGTCGATCAGCGAACGCGCGACCAGACTCAAGCGGTCGCTGCGCTGCACTTGCTGTAAGGCGCGTGCGCCGTTGCCGAATGCGACCACCAAAACACTGCTGCACAGCGCCAGCACGGCCAGCGCCGCGAGCAATTCCAACAAGGTAAAACCGCGTTGGCTGTTCACTTGAGCGCGTGCAACTGAACGTTGCCGGTCAGCCAATTGATATCGATCCGCCAATGCTGGTCGTTGCGCGACACCAACAGGTGGCCGCCGCTCGATCCGCCGTCCGGATAAAACTCGAACGCCGCGCCGAGCCCTTCGGCGGTGACCAATTGCAGGTGCATATCCTGCGGCAGGCTGTGGGCCTTTTGGTCGGGGCCGTGAAACCGCGCGTGGCGCAGATCAAAACGCGTCTGCGCCGGTTGGCCGGTGACGATGGCCTGCACCCGCGCGGCGCGCAGCGACTGGACCAATTGCGTCAGCGCCTGCCGGTCTTTCGCCGATTGCAGGCCCTTGCCGACACCGAAGCTGATCAAACCGATGCTGACGCCGATCAAGACGATCACCACCAGCAGCTCGATCAAGGTGAAGCCGCGCGAGCGCTGCAAGGCGAGCATGGTCATTCCCAGTTGCCGAGGTCGGCCTTGTAGCCTTCACCGCCAGGTTGACCGTCCTGACCATAGAAAATCAGATCGAAACTGCCGTGCTCGCCGGGGTATCGATAACCGAACGGGTGGCCGAATGGGTCCTTGAGATCAGACGGCTTGGCGTAGGGGCCAGCCCAGCCCACCGCATTGGCCGGTTTGGCCAGCAACTGCTGCAAGTTGCCCGGCGGGCTGCCGACATCGAGGCCGAAGCTTTCGACTTTCATGCTCAGGCTCGACAGCTGCGCTTTGCCGGCGCCGTACTTGCCCTTGTCGACGTTGCCGCCAACCTGGCGCACGACGATGGTGGCGACAATGCCGAGCAAGACAATCACCGCGAGCATTTCCAACAGAGTGAAACCGCCTTGCCGATGGCGGGCGGCAGCGTTCGAACGGGACATGATTTTTTCCTCAAATGTTACTGGTAAGGCTCATCAGCGGCAGCATGATGGCGAGCATGATCACCGCGACCAGCACCGCCATGGCCACGGTCAGACTGGGCACCAGAGCGGCGAGCAAGCGGTCGATGCCGCGTTTGGCCTCGACATCGAAAACCTCGGCGACCTTGAGCAACATCGCGTCGAGATTGCCGGCCTGTTCGCCGACCTCAATCATTTGCAGGGCCAGTTCCGGCAGCAGCGGCTGCTCGCCGAACGCCTGCGCCAGCGTCCCGCCGCCCTTGACCCGCTCGGTGGCCTGCTCGACCTGGGCGCGCAAGGCATGATTGCCGCAGACCTCGCGGACGATAATCATCCCTTGCAGCAGCGCCACGCCGTTGCTCAGCAACGTCCCCAACGTGCGCGCCAGGCGTGCCGCCTCGATCCGCTGCAGCAATGGGCCGATGACTTTGATAAACAGCACACGCTGGTCATGACGTTGCCGGCGTTGCGGATCGCGACGTGCGAGGGCGACGCCCCACACCACAATCACCAAAGCCGCGAGCACCAGCAGGCCATAAGCGCTGAGGAATTCGCCGAGGGCGAGAATGACCTGGGTAATCAGCGGAATCGGCACGCCGAGATCGCGAAAGATCGGCACGAATTGTGGCACCACATACGCCAGCAACAGCGCCAGCGACCCGAGCACGCCGACGACCAGAAAGGCCGGATAGATCAGCGCGTTGATCACTTCGCCGCGCAACGTCTGGCTGCGTTCGAGGTAATCGGCGAGCTGGCGCAAGGTGTTTTCCAGCGAGCCGCCCGCCTCACCGGCGCGCACCATGCTGATGTACAAAGCGGAAAACTGCCCGTGCTCCTCTTCGAGCGCTTGGCTCAACGGCTTGCCGGCCTTGACCTGTTCGCGCACACGTTCAAGCAGTGCCCGGCGACGCGGGTCGCTGGCCTGCTTGAGCACAATGCCCAGCGAACGCTCCAGCGGTTGACCGGCGCCCAGCAGTGTTGCCAGTTGTTGGGTGAAACTGACCAACGCGGCGCCGTGCATGGCGCTGCGCCGCAAGGAAGCACTCAAGCCATTGCCGGCGCACGCTTGCAGACTGAGGATCAACCAGCCGCGTTTTTGCAGTGCGGCGACCGCGCCGGCCTCATCGGCGGCTTGCAGATTGCCTTGTCTCGAGGCGCCGTCGGCGTCCAGTGCGCGGTACTTGAAATGAATCATGATCAATCGCCGCGCGTGACGCGCAGCACCTCGTCAAGGGAGGTGATGCCGGCGATTGCCTGACGCAAACCGTCCTCATACAAGGTGCGAAGACCACCACGCCGGGCGGCCTGTTCGAGGGTGGCGGCATCGGCCTGACGCATCAGCAACGAGCGCAGTTCTTCGTTCATCACCAACAGCTCGGTGATGGCGCTACGTCCGTGATAACCGCCGCCGGGCGCCTCGGTGTCCGGGCGATACAGCAAAATCGGTCGTTGCTTAGTGAACTGCTGCAGACCGTGCTCGGCGATCATTTCCGGCGGCGCTTCATAGGCAATTCGCGTCTGCGGATCGAGGCGCCGCACCAGGCGCTGGGCAAGAATGCCTTTGACGGTGGAGGCGATCAGGTAGCTTTCGACGCCCATGTCCAGCAGGCGCGTGATACTCGCCGCTGCGCTGTTGGTGTGCAGGGTCGAGAGCACGAGGTGGCCAGTCAACGAACTCTGGATCGCGATGCGACAGGTCTCCAGATCGCGCATTTCACCGATCATGATCACGTCTGGATCCTGGCGCACAATGGAGCGCAGCGCATTGGCGAAGTCGAGGCCAATCGCCGGTTTCACCTGAATCTGATTGATGCCTTCGAGCTGATATTCGACCGGGTCTTCGACCGTGATGATCTTGCGCTCGGCGGTGTTGAGCCGGGACAGCGCGGTGTACAACGTCGTGGTTTTGCCGGAGCCGGTGGGGCCGGTCACCAGCAGAATCCCGTGCGGACTTTCGAGCACGTCGAGGAAGGTGTTCAGGCGCTCGCCGTCCATGCCGAGGCTGGGGAAATCAAAGCTCACCGTGCGCCGGTCAAGCAGGCGCATCACCACCGATTCGCCGAAACTGGTGGGCACCGTCGACACGCGCAAATCCAGCTCTTTGCCCTGAATGCGCAGCATGATGCGGCCGTCCTGGGGCAAGCGCCGCTCGGCGATGTCGAGCCGCGCCATGATCTTCAGACGCGAGATGATCGCCGCCGAAGAACTCGACGGCGGCGCCTCGGCTTCGTGCAGCACACCGTCGATGCGGTAGCGCACTTTCAGCTGGCTTTCGAACGGTTCGATGTGGATATCCGACGCCCGCTGTTCCACCGCAGATTGCAGGATCAGGTTGACCAAGCGGATCACCGGCGCCTCGGATGCCAGGTCCTTGAGGTGTTCGATATCGTCCTCGGCGCCGCTGTTATCGTCCAGCGACTCGATCAGCGCGTTCATGGCGCTACGGCCCTGGCCGTAAAGACGTTCGATCAGCGTGTTGACGTCAGCGGCGGTCGCCACGCGCAACAACACGGTTTTGCCCGCGCAGTAGCCCATTGCGTCCAGAGTGTATTGCGTCAGCGGTGGACTGGCCGCGACAGTGACCGTGGCGCTATCGGTCGCCACCGCAACGACGCCGTGATGACGCAAAAATCGCTCGCTGCCGATCGGCAACGGCTCGATGCCCCACGCCGCTTCATCGAGTGCCAAACGCGGGACACCGAGCAGCGTCGCGTAAGCCTCGACTGCCTGATCGTCACGCACGCTGCCCAGGCGCAGCAGATTGCGCAACACCTCCTCATCGCTATCACTTTCCGCCAGGCACAGTTTGCGTGCGCGATTGACGTCGGAGGCCTTGACCTCGGCATTGTCGATCAACCACTGGCATATTGCGGATTGCGAAGGAAGTTGCATCACACTGTTTACTATCTCTTGGGCGCAAGCAACTAACGACACCACAAGCGAAACGCCAAACGACGTTTCACTCGATGAATCGATAATTGAATAATCAATAAGGTGCACAGTTGCCAAAGTTGGCGCTGACATGTCGCTATGGCATTCGCGGGGTCATGTTTCACCCCATTGAACGCGAATGCGAAAGGCAGAAAGGTAACTGCCGGGAAAGCTTATCAGAGCGCTAAACCTAATTGCAACTAGGTTTAGCGTGTGATTTTATATTGCTCACCCTAAGCAAAAAACGCTGTTTTAAATCAATTTAATTTCTATTTTTAGGATAGAAACGCCGCGAAAACCTACTTTTTCAACACGCACGTTGGAAAACTATCAACTGGCCACCATCGAAAAAGGCCCCCGAACGTCGCTTTTCTCCCCACCCATTTCCAATTTGGAAAATTTGTTTTGCGAGCATTGAACTTTCATGTGCATGCTTCGGACTTATGTGCGACTTCCAGACTGCAAGTTTGCAATCGTGCAATAACGACTCTTCCACAAACCGAGAATTGATCGATGCTTCGAATCATGTCGCCCGTTATGGGCGCAATACTTTTGTGCGCGCAAAGTTTACCCGCCATGGCGGCGGACAATGCCTCAGCGGCGAACGGCGGCAACGCGGAACAACAACTGCGTGAACAAATCGAGGCCAAACGCGACCAGCTCACTGGCGCCGCCAACCTCGCTCCCGCCACGCAAAACAGCGTGGCGACGATGCTCGATGCGCCGGTGGAAACCGCTGACGCCCCCGCGCAGGTGCAGCAGCCATGAACCCGACCCATGCCAACAGGACTTTTGCCTTGTCAGCCTTTAAACACACCTTGGGCTTGAGCGTGCTGACCTTCAGCATCGTCCAGGCCAACCTGGCGCTCGCCGCCGTCACGCCGGCCACCGGCAACGAAGTCGAAGCGCGCGTCAGTTCGATCCTCGACAACATGAACCTGTCGGAAAAGATCAACTTCACCCGCGTCAATGACGGTCACATGATCCCTTCCCTGCTCAAGTGGGGCATCAAGGGCACCACGGCATACGACTCGTCGATGGGCGTGCACGTCAATAACGCCACGTTCGGCGCGCAGTACCCGTCGCAATCGGCACTCGCCGCAACCTGGAGCATCAACCGCGCCAAGGAATTCGGCCTGGCGATCGCTTATGAAACGAAGATCTCCGGCGGCCAGCAGATGTTGTCGCCGGGGGTGAACCTGTACCGCACACCGTTCAACGGTCGCTCGGCAGAATACGTCAGTGGCGAGGATCCATTCCTCGGCGCGGTACTCGCCCCGGCCATCGTCAACGCGATCCAGGCCCAAGGCATCCAGGCCAGCGGCAAGCACTACCTGGCCAACGAGCAGGAAGCCAACCGGCAGGCGGTCAACATCGTCGCCGACGAACGCACCCTGCGCGAGATGTATCTGCCGGGCTTCGAATCGATGGTCAAGAACGCCAACGTCGCCTCGATCATGTGTGGTTTCAACAAGGTCAACGGTGACTACGCCTGTGAAAACCATCACCTGATCACCGACGTGCTCAAGGGTGAATGGGGTTATCAGGGCACGGTGATCAGCGACTTCAATGCCATTCACAATGCGTTCAAAGGCGCGTGGGCCGGCACCGACATCGACATGCCGTCGGGCCTGCAATTCACCGAAGCCAACCTGATGCCGTACGTGTGGAGCGGCCAACTGACCCAGAATGTCATCGACGACAAGGTCAAGCGTAACCTGCGCGCCATCGTCAGTTACGACTTCCAGGAAAACCTCAACACCGCCAAAACCCTCGACCACCCCGAGTACGGTGCGCGCGCTTCGCTGAACACCGCGCGTGAGGCAATCGTCCTGCTGCGCAACGAGAAAACCAGCGCTGGCAAGCCGCTGCTGCCACTGGCCAAATCGGCGAAAATCGCGGTCATCGGTGACTGGGCGAACCAGGCGCCGGCCTCGCCGTTCGGTACCGCCAACTCGCCACCAAACAGCTACGTCACCGAACTGAGCGGCTTGCAGCAACTGGCGTCGAGCAGCTCCAACGTTACTTATCTGTCCGAAATGAGCCTGAATCCGAAGAGTTCGGTGTGGTATCAGCCGTCCACCGGCAGCAGCAACATCAGCAACTCCGGGGTCAAGGCTGAATACTTCGCCAACACCAGTTTCTCCGGTACTGCGGCGCAGACGCGTGTCGAGCCGGGCGTCAATTTGAACTGGGCCACCAGCACCAACGAAACCAACAACGGCACCACTACGGTGTCCGGTTTCAGCCCGACCGCCGGCAATTTCTCTGCGCGTTTCACCGCGAACATCAAACCTGTGGTCTCCGGTCCTCAGGTGTTCAAGATTCGCGCGGACGGCCCGTACAAACTGTGGGTCAACGATGAACTGATAGTGCAGAGCGACGGCGTGCCGTACTCCGCCGACGTGGTCAACGCGCTGACGACTTCCGGCAAGACCGCCAATCTGGTCGCCGGCAAGCAATACACGGTCAAGCTCGAATACCAGCGTATCCAGGGCAACTTCATCCCGGCACTCGGCGGCCTCACCGGCGTGCAAATGAGCTGGGCGGCGCTGCGTCCACCTGCGGATTTGTCGAAGTACGATGCCGTCGTGGTGGCCGCCGGCACCAACTATGAAAACGAAGGCGAAGGCTCCGACCACGGTTATGAACTGCCGGATCAACAAGCGGAGCTGATCAAGCACGTCGCCAAAGCCAACCCCAACACCATCGTGGTGATGCACGGCGGCGGTGTCGCGGACATGCAGCCATGGGCGAAGAAAGTCGGCGCAACCCTGCAAGCCTGGTTCCCGGGTCAGCAAGGTGGCCAGGCGCTGGCGGAGATCCTCTACGGCAAGGTCAACCCGTCGGGCAAACTGCCGGTGACCATCGACAAGAAGATCGAAGACAACCCGAGCTACGCATCCTATCCGGACCCGGCGGCTTATCGCGGCGACAATGCGCTGACCGAGATGACCTACAGCGAAGGCCTGTACCTGGGCTATCGCGGCTACGACAAGAAACACGCCAAGCCGCTTTACCCGTTCGGTTTTGGCTTGTCCTACACCACGTTCGGTTACAGCGACATGAAGCTGTCGAGCAACGTGCTGACGCCAGGCGCCACGGTTGACGTGAAGTTCACCGTGACCAACAAGGGCGACAAGGCCGGTTTCGAAGTGGCGCAGCTGTACGTGCAGCCGGTAAAACCTGCGGTCGACCGTCCGGAGAAAGAACTCAAGGGCTTTACCAAGGTGTATCTGCAGCCTGGTGAGAGCAAAACTGTGAGCATCCCGCTCGACTCGCGTTCGCTGGCGTACTACGTGGATAACACCGCGAGCTGGAATGTCGATGCCGGCAAGTTCAAGATCCGCGTCGGCACTGATTCAGAAGATCTGGCCCTGAGCCAGACGCTGATCACGCTGTACCCGGAGCAATTGACCACCCGCGACAGTAACCCGCTGCCAGTGCCACTGCGCAAAGCCGTTCAAGTATCGGCCACGCAAACGTACTGACCGTTGCATAAGGCTCAGGGATGAGCCTTCTACTCAGGTTTTAAATCAGCTTTCAAATCAGCTTTCAAATCAACAGCGAGACGGCGCAAATAGCCGTCAAACACGTTCAACACGTCGACCTCTGCCCGCCCTCTCAGCCACTGGATTTGCAGCCCGTCCATCATCGAGAAAATCTCTTGGGCGAGCGCCTTCACGTCCACTTCCTGACGAATCTCCCCCGCCTCCTGCAAAGACCCAAGGTGCGCCTGGGCGTGCCCATGCACCATGTCGAACTTGTCTTTGTACCAGGGGAATGCCGGATGCTTTTCCGACAGGCTTTCGGTGTTGATCATCACGGACGCCTGGCATTCGCACGCATCCTCGACGCTGAAACTCATGCTCAATCGCAGAAACTGCAAAAAACCTTCCAGCGTCGGCGCGGTGGCCAGATCACCGAAACGTGCGACTACCCGTTCATCCCGACGGTCGATAAGCGCCCGCAACAGCGCCACTTTGTTCGGAAAATGGTGCAGCAAACCGACGGTGGTGATCCCGGCAATGTCGGCGACATCGCGCATTGAAGCGCCGAGATAACCGTCCCGGGCGAAGACTTCAGTGGCGGCATCGAGCAGCGCCATCCGGCGCATTTCGCCTTTAGGCGCGCGGCGACGCTTGGGGCCCTGCGCATCCGTCGATTGGTTTTGAGTGTCCATGACTGCCATAAAAATCCGTTGAAAAGGTGTTGGTTCAGTGCAGATGAAGCGCCTGCGTGCGTTGGGCAAAGTAACGCCGCGAGACCACTGACGCCGTGACGATTGCGGCGATAGCCACCAGTGAGTTGCCGGTCCACATGCCCAGTACCGCGCCACTGGCACCAAAATGATCGGCGCCGGCATACACGAATGGCAGGGTGCCGAGCGTACCGCGGATCCAGCCGAACACCGGCACCCACCAGGCGCGGTCCATCGTCAGGAACATCGACTGCGCGACAAAATCCAGGCCGAAGACAATCCACAACCCGGCGCCGATCCGACAGAACGCCAACAGCAGCTCTCGCCCCGCGTCCACCAGATGAAAATAATCGGCAATCCACGGCCCCGCCAACGCCAGGCAAAACCACAGCGCCACACCATAAAGGACGACGCAGCGGCGGGTAAAGACCACAATCGCCTTGACCCGGTCATCGCACCCCGCGCCGAGGTTCTGCGCGATCACCGGAACCAGCGCACCCGGCAAGGCGAAAAACACGCAATAGCCAAACTGCAGAATGCGATCAACCACCGCCATTCCGGCCAGCGCCGACGTGCCCACGCCCGCCATCACCACCATCAGGTAAGTAATGCCCACGGGCATGGCCAGATTGCCGAGCATCGCCGGAAGTGCCACGCGCAGGGTGCGCCCCGTGTGCAGCGCCAATAATTTGAGATTGATCAGCGCCGACAAACCGATGTGGCGCTTGACCAGCACCAGACCGAGGGTCAGCGACACAGCCGCTGCCAGCAGACAGGAAATACCGGCGCCTTCCAGGCCCATGCCGAGGCCGAAAATAAACAGCGGATCGGCCACCGCCAACGTCCCCGCCCCCGCCAGCAACACGGCGAGCGCCAGCCTCACCTGACCCTGCGCGCGAAGCATTTGCACGCACATCTGCGTGGCCGCAATCAGAATGCTCGAGGGCACCACCGTCCACAGGTAAAACCGCGCAGCCTGGTAAACAGCGAGATCGCCACCGAGCCAGCGCGCCAACGGCTGCGCGAGCAGCAATTCGAGCAGGACAATCGTGCTCGAAAGCACCAGCGCCATGATCAGCATATGGCTGGTAAGCCGGGCCAGCGACCGCGAGGCATGTCGGCCAATCCGCTCGGAAAGCAACGCGCCAGCACCGATTACCAGGCCGGCGGAAAAAGCACTGTTGATGAACATCAGCGTCTTGCCGAGCCCGACCACGGCCAGCAGGCTTTGGTCGTCGAGCATCGACACGTACATCAGGGTCAGGATGTCGACGAGGAAAATCGCGAGCAAACCCAGTGCGCTGGTGCCTGCCATGTTCAACACATGTCTGCCGACGGGTCCCTCCGTGAACCTGGCATGGTAAGTGGTCATGTTGATGCTCGAATGTTTAGGCGACGGCTTGCGCAGGCATGCTGCTGAACCGAAGGCATGCCGCTTGAAAGCGTGGGTTGGGATTTTGTTGGGTGTATGGGCTGGCGCAGATGATTGCAACCGGGCCGTGACTTGGCAAGCGGGGGATTTTACGGCAATTGACAGCTATCGACGGCTACTTGTTTGAGGAAGCTAGGGCGTAAAGCCCTAGCTGACAGCAGGTGTCACTTTTTCTTTTTAGCCGGTTTGTCTGCCTTCTCTGATTTCTTGGCCTTCTCGGGCTTGCTATCAGCTTTTTTTGCAGATTTCTTTGGTTCGGCGTCTTTTTTCTTGTCCTTCTTATCTTCCTTGTCCTTCTTGTCTTTCTTTTCGGAAGACTTCGAAAGAGCCGAGGCCGCGGCTGATTTCTTCGCCGGCGAGGACTTTTTGTCCTTCAGTTCTTTGCTGGCTTTCGAAGCGTCGTCTTTGCTTTTCTTGTCGTCTTTAGCCACGTTGATCACCTCTCGGAAAATGCCGATATTGGCAAATTGCCTGCGCAAATATTCACAAGCTGATCATTAGGCGAGCGCGTGGAAAAGCGGTTCAATTTTTTTGCTGTCGGAACTAATCCATATCGCGATGTCAATTTGATTGCACGGTGCGACACAACATCATTTTGGAATAATCAGCGTCAGGCAGACCTGACGCCAATGGAGCGGTAGATGAGACTGATCATTGCGGTGTTATTGATGCTGAGCGGTTACGCCCACGCCAGTTGCAGCAGCATAAGCGACAGCGACCAACGGACTTATTGCTACGCCAAAACCAAAGGCGAAAGCTGCAGCACCATCGGCAACAGCGACCTGCGCACTGCCTGCTATGCGGAAACCAAGGGCGAAAGCTGCAGTACCATCGGCGACAGCGATCAGCGCACTTACTGCTACGCCAAAACCAAGGGCGAGAGTTGCAGCACCATCAGCAACAGCGACCTGCGCACTACGTGTTATGCGGAAACCAAAGGTGAGAGCTGCAGCACCATCAGCGACAGCGATCAGCGCACCTTCTGCTACGCCAAAACCAAAGGCGAAAGTTGCAGCACCATCAGCAACAGCGACCTGCGCAACGAGTGCAATGCGCTGAAACACTGATACCGCCATCGCGAGCAAGCTCAGCTCCCACAGGGATTGGGTTTAACCCTGTAGGAGCGAGGCTTGCCCGCGAAGAACGATAACGCGGTGCATCAGCCCAAACCGTGGGAGCAAAGCTTGCTCGCGATGAACGATAACGCGGTTGTGCCAGACCCGACGCCTTCGCGAGCAAGCTCAGCTCCTACAGGAACCGGGTTTGACCTGTAGGAGCGAGGCTTGCCCGCGAAGAACGATAGCGCGGTGCATCAGCCCAAACCGTGGGAGCAAAGCTTGCTCGCGATGAACGATAACGCGGTTGTGTCAGGTCCGACGCCTTCGCGAGCAAGCTCAGCTCCTACAGGGATTGGGTTTAACCCTGTAGGAGCGAGGCTTGCCCGCGAAAAACGATAACGCGGTGCATCAGCCCAAACCGTGGGAGCAAAGCTTGCTCGCGATAAACGATGACGCGGTTGCGCCAGACCCGACGCCTTCGCGAGCAAGCTCAGCTCCTACAGGAACCGGGTTTGACCTGTAGGAGCGAGGCTTGCCCGCGAAGAACGATAACGCGGTGCATCAGCCCAAACCGTGGGAGCAAAGCTTGCTCGCGATGAACGATAACGCGGTTGCGCCAGACCCGACGCCATCGCGAGCAAGCTCAGCTCCCACAGGGATTGGGTTTAACCCTGTAGGAGCGAGGCTTGCCCGCGAAGAACGATAACGCGGTGCATCAGCCCAAACCGTGGGAGCAAAGCTTGCTCGCGATGAACGATGACGCGGTTGTGTCAGACCCGACGCCTTCGCGAGCAAGCTCAGCTCCCACAGGGATTGGGGTTGACCCTGTAGGAGCAAAGCTTGCTCGCGATGAACGATAACGCGGTTGTGCCAGACCCGACGCCTTCGCGAGCAAGCTCAGCTCCTACAGGGGTTGGGGTTGACCCTGTAGGAGCGAGGCTTGCCCGCGAAGAACGATAACGCGGTGCATCAGCCCAAACACCGTGGGAGCAAAGCTTGCTCGCGATGAACGATGACGCGGTTGTGTCAGGTCCGACGCCTTCGCGAGCAAGCTCAGCTCCTACAGGGATTGGGGTTGACCCTGTGGGGCCGGGTTGCTTCTACCCGGCTTGGCTGGCAGGCGATTGTGGATGGAGAAGGCGATTTCGGTCGCGCAGCGCTATTTCCTTCACGCGTTCCAGGCTGCGGTTTTTCGCTCGGGCTTCAAAACCGCCCTGCTCGAATAGCGGCCTCAGCTCTTGCGCCCGTTTCATCCCGATGCGCTCGATCAACCAATCCTCTAACTGCACATCCAAAAACGGAAACGCCCTGCCGGTTTTTCTGCACAGGGCCAGCGCCCGCAGCTCGGTCATCTGGATGATGTCCGTGATGTCGCCATCCATGGAAACCAGCGTCGGAATATAGGCAGCGCCAAGCGGCAGGCCTTTAGGGGTGGCCATGTCATCCATTATTCTCAACATGAACACGTCCCAGACGCAGCCCTGCAACACGGCATGCGCTTTCTTTTTGGTTTCAATAGAGTTGAGTTTTTTGGTCAAGCCGGTTTTCCCTTTGAAAAGGATATCCGAGCAGATCCGCAGTTCTCTGACCATGACGGTGTGCAGCTCTTCACACATGAACTTTATGAGTTCAACGAGCTTGTGCGCCGGTGATTTTGTCGAGGCGCCATCGATGATTTTTGTGCGAACAATCATCGCCTCGATCAACAGCAATCTGGACGCTGTTTCCTCGGCCAGTGCGTCGGTCAGGAAAGCTGCGATCATCTTGTCCGCCGCCAACTCTGACTTTTCTCGATGGCGACTCAGAAACCGTTCGCTCCACCCCTCGCCCAGGGGATCGTCATCGTCATGCATCGCGATAATGGCCGCCAGATTTTCCCGGCACGCCGCGTGGGTCTTGGCGTCCCAACTTCTTTGGCATTCCCACAAGTAATAAAACGGATTGAGCGTTTTAAGATCCTGCAGAGGTAACACTTCTCGAATACCAGAAATGAATGCAGGCAAGTCCTTCGAGTTGGAGACGCCGTAGGACGCTTTCATGATGAAGGTCGCTACGTTGGAGTCAGCGTAAACGCCATAGCCGATCTGGTAGCCAATAGGCGCGGAGGAAGTTGCAAACTCTTTATCGAGCACTATCAGCGAACGCCCGCGCATGGCGGTCGAAACAATCCCGTTCGCGCCGAAACTGCGCCGGCCGATTTTAAAGGAGCCTCTGTCATCGGTGCAGGCATACAAAATCCGCCAATCACGCAGAATCTCGAGGTTTTCTTTGAAGATTTCAAAAGCGTCCGACACATCGTCTGCGGAACACACCGCATGAATGGCGGATTGCACGTCAAACTCCTTGAACTTTGGCGTCCTGCGCGACCGCAAAGAACCCGCCATGGAATAAAACTTACGCAAAACTGAGTGATACAAGCCCTTGAGTGTCATCAGCAAATCCCTTTTCGTTTCTTGATCCGTCAATTCTGTAGTGAGGGAGCAAGCCCCCTCACCGGCCTGAATTATCCAGGCTTGTGGTTATCCAGCAACCGATTGACCGCTAACTCGCCCATCGTAATTACCCGTTGCAGCACCAGCAGCGTTTGCCGTCGCGGGTTGTCCGTCAAGCCAACCATGTCGTTGACGATGATGCTGGCGGAGGCCAACGCATCACACGCATCAACGAGTAAAGTCTCGTCGTCCGCATCTGCGTCGATGGCAAAAATGTTGCTGGGTTTGCGTGGCGCTATCTGCGTTTTCGTCGCCCCGGGATTGAGGTAGTACTCAAGTGCGCGGTCTGCCGCGACTTTCATCTTTTGCGGATCGAGATCGAAAGTGGCGTCGTAGGGTACTGGACCGGTATTCGGGGGATTCGGCGTTACTTTGAACATAGTTGCTATACCTCATTGAAGGGCCGCAACCATTCCCTACTAAAAGAAGGGTGGCAGCTGTACGCAGGTTAGTAGACCGGGAGGTTTAGCAAAAACCGGCGCACCCGAAGGTGCCCTGCGCACAACTGCCATCAAATACAGATACCGAAATACCTGAATGAACAGAGTTGATGCACCTCACTAAAACTCTCGAGCTACTAAACCCGACCACTGATGAGCAGTGGCAGGCAAACAATAGGGCTCAAGAGCAAGGCGCACAAGCCGGCGGATTCTGTCTTAACCGTAGGCAAAGGCACAAGGTTTTGTAGTCTTCAGGACGTTTCAACGGGTGTCGCCAAACAGATTCCACTAAACATGTTTAGAAGCCAGCAAACAGCCACCAGGCCCGTGGCAGACGCCGAAAAACCTGACGACCGACACCTCTGATTACAGTCAATCGCGAACCTTTCGCCACCAAACCGCGTCCGAGCTAGGGTCTTGATGCTTACCGCTCGCCGCGAGGTTCCTGTTTGAAAGCTGCCATCGTTGAAAAATACCGCTTGATGATCAAAACCATGGGCTATGTCGGCTGGGCCTTGTTCTGGCTGCTGCTGTGGGACATCGCGGTCACCATGGACTACATGCTGTTCCTCAATACCAAGATCAACCTGCCGCTGATGCCCCTGACTTTGCTGGGTTCGGCGCTGATCGTACTGATCAGTTTTCGCAACAGCAGCGCCTACAACCGCTGGTGGGAAGCGCGGACGCTGTGGGGCTCTATGGTCAACAATTCACGCAGTTTTACCCGCCAAGTGCTGACATTGCTCGACGACACCGACGGCGAAATCAACCCGATGAAGTCGACGCTGGTGCGTCGCCACGTCGCCTACGTGAACTGCCTGGCCGCGCACCTGAAGGGCGAGCCGTGCCCGGACGAGGTTCGCGCATTCATCCCGGCCGAAGAATTCGCCCGCAGCGCCACCACCAACAACTTCGCCAACGACGTGCTCAATGGCTCGGCCGCCCTGCTGGCCCTGGAATACAAGGCCGGGCGGCTCGACAGCATTCGCCTCACGCGGCTGGAATCGACGCTGGTCGAACTGTCCAACAGCCAGGGCGGCATGGAGCGGATCGCCAATACGCCGCTGCCCTACCCTTATGTTTACTTTCCACGGCTGTTTATTTCGCTGTTCTGCCTGATCGTGCCCGTTGGCCTCGTCGAGTCGCTGGGTTGGTTCACCCCGCTGGCCTCCACCGTGGTCGGTTTCATGCTGTTGGCCATCGAACGCATCGGCACCGACCTGCAAAGCCCGTTTCGCTCCAGCGAACATCAAATCCAAATGGAAGCGATCTGCGAAACCATCGAGAAAAACCTGCAGTCGATGCAGCGTGATTCCTTGGGCAATGACCGGATTGGTTGAGCCGTTTTCATTCCTGTCACCAAGGCTGGCGGCCATGGCTGCCAAAGAAGCCACCGGTGGGCCCTTCATCTCCAATCAAAGCGAACTTGAGCGCTGTCGCTGCACCCTCCTGCGGCGTCAAGACCCCGGAATTGCCGTTCAAATCGGTGCGCACGTGGCCAGGCTCGACCGCGTTGACCTTGATGCCCAACGGTTGCAGTTCTTTGGCGAACGCCACCGTCACCGCGTTCAGCGCGACCTTTGACGCGGTGTAATCCAGCAGGTTGACGCTGGAATAAATCGACGTCGGGTCGGTGATCAACGTGAGCGAACCGACGCCGCTGCTCATCATCACGATACGTGCGCGGTCGCCGGCCTTCAGCAGTGGCAGAAACGCCTGGGTCACGCGTACGGGGCCGAACAGGTTGACCTCAAAAACCGCTTTCATGTCCTGCATGCGCACCTCGCTGGGCGCCTTGCTCATGTCTGCGGCGATCCCCGCGTTGTTGACCAGCACCTGCAGCGCATCGATTTCGCCGGCAAGTAACGCGGCGGCGTGATTCACACTCGCTTCATCCGCAACGTCGATGACCAACAGCTTTGCGTCAAGGCCCAGATCGCGCAAACCGGCGACCGCGTGCTCGCCTCGCACCCGATCGCGCGCGCCGAGCCACACGCAAAAACCAGCCTCGGCAAGGCCTTTGGCGATGGCAAGACCAATGCCTTTATTGGCGCCCGTGACCAGCGCCTGTCGTTTGTTCGTCATGTTGAGCCCTTGTTTGGGAGAAAATCGACCACGCATGCACGCTGTTTAAAACAAGCGAGCATGCGCCGTATCTTTTGCTGTTACGCGGTGTGCGCCACGGCGTCGCGCTGCGCGCCTTTGACGTGGTGTTGCAGATCGCCGGCAAAACGCAGCGTCACCTCGCGGCGGCTGAAGCGCCACTGGCCATCGTGGCGTTCGAACTGGTCGAGGTATTTGCCGGCGCAAATCGGCTGCAACGGGAAGCCGTCAATCTGCTGATGCACCGTGTAGTAACTGGCCGAACTGGCGGTTACGCCCGACGGATCGACGTCGATCAGCACATTGGTAATCGAATGCCAGGTGCGTGGCGTGCCATCGGCGTGAACTTGCAAACCGGCTTCGAAAAACCCCAGAAGCCCCTCCAGCGTAGAAGCCTCGGTGCCGAGCACGTGGATCACCGCATGCTGCAAAACCTCGGCGACGCCAGCAAAATCACCGCTGTCGAGGCGATGAATGTAAGTGGCGTGAAGGTGATGAATTGCACTTTCGGCCGCCAGTCGCGCGACGATATCCGGGGTGTGGCTGCTGTCATTCATGGCTGTTGCTCCAGGTAAAAGCGTTTCGGGAATCTGTTGTCGAGTCGTGTTGACTCAAATCTGCGAGGCGCCGCCGTCGGCAAACAACTCGACGCCGTTGATGTAGCTCGAGGCATCGCTGGCGAGGAACGCTACTGCCTGGCCGATTTCATGCGCCTGGCCGATGCGCCCCAGGGTGCTTTTTTCGCTCAGTGACTGAATGACTTCCTGCGCGTGTTCGGCGAGCAAGTTGCGCAACGAAGGCGTATCGACCGGGCCGGGGCTGAGCAGATTGATGCGCACGCCGGAACCTTTGATGTCCACCACCCAACTGCGCACCAAGGCACGCAACGCGGCTTTGGTCGCGCCGTACACGCTGAGGCCCGGGCCGGGATTGATCGATGCGGTGGAGCCGATGATCACAATGCTGCCGCCCTTGCCCATCAGCGTCAGCGCCCCTTGCACGGTGAAGGTCACGCCTTTGACGTTGGTGTTGAAGGCGCGGTCGAAATGCGCTTCGGTGATTTCACCCAGCGGCGCCAGTTCGCCGGCCCCGGCGTTGGCGACCAACACATCCAGGCGACCATGACGCGCCTTGATCTGACTGAACAAGGCGTCCAAGTCAGCGCCATTCGAAACATCCGCGGCGATTGCGCTGGCGTTATCACCGAGGCTGGCCAGCGCTTCGTCGAGCTGCGCCTGGCGGCGACCGGTAATCACCACGTGAGCGCCCTGCCCGGCCAGTTCCTGCGCAATGGCCAGGCCCAAACCCGAGGCTCCGCCAGTAACGAGTGCGACTTTGTCTTGAAATTGCATGCTGATTTTCCTGTGTGTGCCGATAAATTTATTTAGCGGACACTACATAGCGTCAAGCCAGGATGCAAGATATTTAGTGATCGCTACATAGAGTTTCTGTGGATGGCTGGTAATTGCTCTGATATGTAGCGCTCGCTACACTGCTGGCCTAATCGATGAGGTCACCATGAACGACAAGCTCCGCCAACGCCGTCCCGCCTTCGATAGAGAAGCGGGCGTCGCCATCGCTCAGGCGATGTTCCACGAGCGTGGCTTCGATGCCGTGAGCCTGACGGATCTGGTGGAAGCGATGGACATCAAGCCACCGAGTTTTTATGCGGCTTATGGCAGCAAAGCCGAGCTGTTCGAACGCGCGATGCAGCGCTACGCCAGTGAAAATGCGCTGCCGCTGGACAAGTTGCTGGCGCCGGATCGACCGCCAGCCGAAGCCCTGGCTGCGTTGCTATTAGCGGCGGCCAAGCAGTACGGCAGGGACAACACGCTGCGCGGCTGCATGATTACCGAAGGCCTGCGCGCCGACGATCAAACCGCCCGGAGCATGGCCGAGGCGCTTGCCGATGGCGGCATAAAGGCTATCCACGACTATCTGCAAGTGGTCCATCCGAACAATGCGCAGACGCTCGCCGACTTTATTAGCGTGGCGCTGCGCGGGTTGTCGGCATCGGCCTGCAATGGCATGCCGCGCAAACGCCTGATCGAAGTGGCGCAAACCACCGGCCGTTTGATTGCGCACGAGTTGGCCACCGCCAAGGGCTGATCGGCGGCGGCCGTTGCAAGGCGTTTTCCGCGACTCACGGAAAAATCTATGCGTTTGTCCTGACCTTTTTGCAGCACTGGGCCTCCAACCCTGAGACGGCCGACATGGCTTCAATCCCAGACAGCTGATTTCAGCCAAGGACAGACGATGACTTTTTTTGTTTTCCTTCTAGCCTGCGGTGCCGCGGCGAGCACCGGCATCATGTTCAAACCCGGCCCGTGGTACCAAGCGCTGATCAAACCGCGCTTCACCCCGCCCAATTGGTTGTTTCCCGTGGCGTGGACGACGATTTATTTGCTGATTTCCTGGGCCGGTTATCGCTTGAGCCTGATACCCGGCAGCCAAGTGGTGCTGGCGTTGTGGGCGGCGCAAATTGCGCTGAACACCTTGTGGACGCCGGTGTTTTTCGGCGCGCACCGGATTTTCGCCGGCATGGTGATCATCTCGTTGCTGTGGCTGGTGGTCGCGGCGATGGTGGTATTGGCGATGCGCCTGGATGTCATCACCGGGCTGATTCTGTTGCCGTACCTGGCGTGGCTCTGCGTCGCGGCGGCGTTGAACTTTTCGATTTTGCGCAACAACCGCTGAGGTCAATTGCGGCGCTCCTCGGAGCGCCGCAAGCCGTTCTCAGCGAGTCTGGGTGCCATCACCCAAATCATCCCAATACGGCGGCGTGCCAATCGCCTGCAGAAAGTAATCCCACACCACCCGCACCTTCTGCGAACGCAGGCGATTCTCCGGCGAGAGCAAATGTATCTGGCTCGGCGACTGCTCCACCGAGCCTTGCCACTGCGGCAATAGCCGAATCAGCTGTTGATTGACGAAGCTTTCGCGGCTGAACAACCACGACGGGAAAAACACAATTCCCCGCCCCGCCATCGCCGCTTCCACCAATACCTGCGCGTTATTGCTGCGCAGCGGGCCGTGCACATCGATGATTTCGACATCCTCACTGCCAGATTGGCCGTCGCCGGGCGTGCGGAAAAACCAGCGCTGGGCGCCGCCGGTGCCTTTGTAGACCAGGCAGGCGTGGTTTTTCAGGTCTTGCGGCGAGCTCGGTTTGCCGTGTTTTTTCAAATAGTCGGCGCTGGCGCACAGCACGTATTGCTGATCGCAGATCTTGCGGCCGATCAAGCCGGAATCCTGCAGATGACCGACGCGAAAAATGAGGTCGGCGCCCTCCTGAATCGGGTCGATATAGGCATCCGTGACCGTCAGTTCCACGGTCAGTTTCGGGTATTTGTCGTAGAGGCCATTCAGCAGTTTGACGATGTGCAAACTGCCAAACGCTACCGGCGCGTTGATCCGCACCAGGCCTCCTGCTTCGGCGCCCTTGCCCATGATTTCTTCGTCGGCGGCGTCGAGCAATTCCAGCACGTCACGGATTTGCAGGTAATAGCGCTCGCCGGCGTCAGTGAGTTTCACCGCGCGAGTGTTGCGATACAGCAGTTGCTGGCCGACCTCGCGTTCGAGCGAGGCGATAAAACGCGACACCGATGAGGCCGGCACCTGAAAATGCCGCGCCGTCGCAGTGAAGCTGCCGGTCACGGCAACCATTGCAAAGTAGCGGTGCGCTTTCAGGTGCATGGGCAACTCTCATCAGGAAGTTTTTCGGCGGAAACAGCAAAACAGCCGTTACAAATGTAACGGCTGTCGATACCTCAGGCCAGCAAAGATCCGGCGCTTAGCCCTGATGCGGCGCGTAGTCGATGTAGCCCTCGGCGCCACCACCGTAAAAGGTTGCGCGTTGCGCTTCGGTCAGCGGCCAGTTGTTTTTCAGGCGTGCGACCAGGTCCGGGTTGCTGATGAACGGCGTACCGAACGCGGCAAGGTCGATCATGCCGTCATTGATCAAGTCTTCTGCGCGAGCGCGGGTCATGCCGCCCGCGAGGATCAAGGCAGTTTGCGCCAGCCTGGATTTCATCGCCGCCAGCAAATTGATAAACGCATCCGTTGGGCCGCCACCGGCATCTTCGGTACCCGGCGCCGGGAACCCGGATTGGTCCATCACATGCACGTAAGCCAGTTTGCGCGCGCCAATTTCGGCGGCCAGCGCGGTGTAGGTTTCGTCGATTTGCGGGTACCACGGCATGTCGAAGAGTTGCCCGTAAGGCGAAACGCGAATGCCCACGCGCCCGGCGCCGATTCGGGCGACCACGGCGTCGATCACTTCCAGGGTGAAGCGCAGACGGTTGTCCAATTCGGCAGCGGAATATTGGTCGGTGCGGTCATTCACCAGCGGATTGAGAAACTGCTCGTGCAGATACCCGTTGGCGCCGTGGATTTCCACGCCGTCAAAACCGGCTTCAATCGCATTTTGTGCCGCTTGGGCAAACTCACCGACGATGCGCGAAACCTCTTCAGTGTTCAGCTGACGCGGCGCCGGCGGTTCCACCAGTGCGGGTTGGCCATCGGCGTCATAACCGAACGCCGTCGCACCCACCGGACGTTTGCTGGACGCGCTCACGGGCAGTTTTCCACCTTCCTGAATCGACGGATGCGAAACGCGACCGACGTGCCAGAGTTGCGCGAACATCTTGCCGCCGATGGCGTGCACCGAGTCGGTGGTCAGGCGCCATCCGGCGATTTGCTCGGCGCTGAAGATGCCCGGGTTGAACAGATAACCCTGGCCCTCGCGGGAGATCGGCGTGCCTTCGCTGACGATCAAACCGGCAGTGGCCCGTTGCGCGTAATACAGCGCAATGCGCTCGTCAGCGACGTCGTGCGGGGCACGGGATCGGGTGAGCGGCGCCATGACCACGCGGTTGTTCAGCGTGATGTCGCCCATGTTGAAGTCTTCGAAGAGTTTCGACATTTGAGTACCTGCGAATAAGTGGATTGAAAGCTGTGAGCAAGGCCGATTACGCCGCCTCGAACTCACTTGGGAAGTGTTGAATGTTGAAGTTGCGTCGATGCTAACTGGAGGCACGCAGAGCCACAATCCGCCTGAATCGCAAATGACTATTGCTTTTTCAGCAACGCTGACAGTAACGGTGACAGCAACGAAGCCGCTGGGTAAGCGGCTTCGTTTGATCCAAATCGAGCTGTATTTTCAGGACTGCACGAACGCCAAAAGGTCTGCGCTCAGCCGTTCTTTGTGCGTGTCGGTGATGCCGTGCGGCGCGCCTTCGTAGACGATCAGTTGGCTGTCTTTGATCATTTTTGCCGAGGCGCGTCCCGCCGCGTCGATCGGCACAATCTGGTCGTCGTCACCGTGGATGATCAAGGTCGGCACGTCGAACTTCTTCAGGTCCTCGGTGAAGTCGGTTTCGGAGAACGCTTTGATGCTGTCGTGGGTGTTTTTATGGCCACCGAGCATGCCTTGCAGCCACCAGGCATTGATCACGCCTTGCGACGGCTTGGCATCGGGCCGGTTGTAACCGAAGAACGGCCCGCTCGGGATGTCGATAAACAGCTGCGAGCGGTCGGCCAGCAGGCCTTGGCGAATGCCGTCGAACACCGACACCGGCAGGCCGCCGGGGTTGGCGTCGGTCTTGACCATCAGCGGCGGCACCGCCGAAATCAGCCCGGCCCTCTTCACCCGCGCGGTGCCGTGACGGCCGATGTACCGTGCCACTTCGCCGCCGCCCGTGGAGAAACCGAACAGCGTCACGTCGGTGACGTCGAGGTGATCAAGCAACTGCGCGAGGTCGTCGGCGTAATGGTCCATGTCATTGCCGTCCCACGGCTGACTGGAGCGGCCATGCCCGCGCCGATCATGGGCAATGCAGCGAAAGCCGTTGGCGGCCAAGTGATACATCTGCGCTTCCCAACTGTCGGCGTTCAACGGCCAACCGTGGCTGAACACCACGACCGGGCCGCTGCCCCAATCCTTGTAATAGATTTCCACGTTGTCTTGGGTGGTGAAGGTGCTCATGGTTTTTGCACTCCCAGGGAGTTTTGGCGGATGTTCATGGCGTGGTGCCGGGCAATTAACTGCCACAGCATGGTGAGATACAGCGGCGGCCCACTACGTAAAATCGGCAAGTTGCGCCGACAACAATCGCTGCAAATTTGCCTGTTTTACGTAGTGCCGTTTCGCGCTCGGCGCAACGCTTGAGCAAGTCAATCAAGGCAGATAACGCGCCGACATGAACACACCGGACCCTGCACTTGCGACCGCAACCAGCCCTCGCATCAACTGGCAGCAGGCCAAGCGTCAGGCCAGCATCGCCAGGGTGGTGGAGCTGCTGCAAGGCGCCGACGAGCAACCGATTCGCCTGTCCGACCTGTGCCGCCAGGCCGGGGTCAGCGAGCGCACCTTGCGTTCGATTTTCAAGGAAGCGTTCGGCGTCGGGCCTAATCGTTATCTGCATGTTCGTCGTTTGCACCTGGTGCGTGCGGCGTTGTCGATCGCCAATCCGACTACGCAAACGGTCAGCCAGATCGCCCTGCGCTTTGGCTTCTCCGACAGCGGGCGGATGGCCGCCGATTACCACCAATTGTTCGGCGAATACCCAAGCAAAACCCTGTTGCGGACCTTGCTGTGAAGCGGGCCGTGAGGCTGGCTATAAGTGGCTCAAGGCCTTGGCGGCTTTCAGCGATTGCGCGGGCAGCGTGCCGAAATACTGTCGATAGAGGCTGGCGAACCGGCCGAAGTCCCACACGCCGAAGCGTGCGCAAATGTGCGTGATGGTGTCCTCCGGCCCGGCGTGGCGGATGGCTGCGCGGATCGCGTGCAAGCGGCGGATCATCAAATAGCGATGCGGGCTCATGCCGAGGTATTCGTTGAACACGTTGCGCACCGTGCGCTCTGACGCGCAGGTCGCCTGGCAGATGTCTTCGGTGTACACCGACTGGATGTCCAGGGTGTCGAGCAGTTCCAGCGCGCGGCGCAGGATGTCTTTGTGGTCGCGGTTGTGGCGCGGCGCCGCGTGCACCGGATCGACCGGCAGCAACAAGCGAAACACCACGTCCATCACCTCGGTGCGCGCGGCCTGCTCCGCCGCGTCGGTGTGCAGCGCTCGCGGCGCGTGGGCGTCGATGTGAAACAGCCGCCGCGCCAGCCATAACAATGGGCCGAGGTGGCGCTGGGCATTGCTCACCAGGTTGCGATGCAGCAGCGAAAAGTCGAATTCGTCCTCGCGGATCGCCGCCCAGCGCAACACTAATTCGCAGGACATCGCCACCGTCAGCCAACTCGCCGGGCTCTTCGCGTTGATGTGAAACATCGCGTTCGGCACCATCCAGCCGACCCGCCGACGGTTGAAGGCATTGCCGTCGACCACGGTCGATTCGTGCGCGGTCAGCGGCACGAAAATATTGAAGTAACCTGGCAGGCCGATCCCGGTGTAGACCGTGCCCGCGCCCTCGCGGCCGCTCATCAGCGCCACGCCATTGAGGTCGACGACGTTCAGTTGCCAATCGCGCTGCTGCCGCGTGCGCAGCACATAACGGCCCTGCACGCCGTATAAAGCCTCTTCGAACTCATCGAATTCCGAGCAGATCAACTGCACCATCGACGCACCTCAATGATCCCGGACAGCAGACGGCAGCCTCCATGCCAGTTCGGTCCAGGTCATCAGCATAGACGACGAAAACGGCAGGCCAAGCGACGGCCCATGCCGCCCATCCGCCCGCCGTTTTCAACGGATCAACGGTTCAGGTATTCGCTGGTGGAAATGACCGGCGCGTAGCCGAATGCGAGTGCCGCCATGAACGCCGCGTGCACCTGCGCGGCGGGCACCTTGACCCCGTTGAACTCCATGTCCAGCGTGGCGCAGGCATCGTGCAGCACGGTGGTGGTATAGCCGAAATCCACCGCCGCGCGGGTCATGCCGTCGACGCACATGTGGCTCATGTTGCCGACTACCACCACTTCGTTGATGCCGTGCTGATCGAGGATGTCCTTGAGCTCGGTTTCGCGGAACGAGTTGATGTAATGCTTGAGCACCACTGGCTCGTCCTGACGGTTTTTCGCACTTTGGTGGATCTGTGCGCCTTCGCTGCCGGGGCGGAAGAACGGCGCGTTGGCGTCCTTGAATTCATGGCGGATATGCACCACCAGATCACCGCGCTCACGAAACCGCTCGATGACCCGCGCGGCTTGTGCGGCGGCCTCCTCGACCTGCGAAAGCGCCCAGCGGCCGCCGGGGAAATAGTCGTTCTGGATATCGACGACCACCAATGCTTTTTTGTTGGAATCGCTGCTGCTCATGAGTGTTCTCCACGTAACGGATTGACGGGTTGACGGGTTAACGAGAGCCAGGTGAATTCAAAGAACGCTGCGCAAGTCGGTCTCGGTCTCGGCTTCGGGTTCGACCGTGCTCGGGCTCAGGTTCAAGGCTTTGGCCACACCGGCGCCGTACGCCGGATCGGCTTTGGCACAGTTGTCGATGTGTCGCTGTTTGATCATCTGCGGCGCATCGCCCATGGCCCGCGCCGTGTTGTCGAACAGCAATTGTTGTTGCAGCGAGGTCATCAGGCGAAACAGCTTGCCGGGTTGCTCGTAATGGTCTTCGACGAGGCTCTGGTCCCAGTGCCCGGCATCGCCGTCGAGCGGCAAGGTCGGTTCGTGCAGCTGCCGGTGATCCTGCCATTCGCCGAAGCTGTTGGGGTAATACGACAGGGTCGAGCCGAGGTTGCCATCGGTGCGCATAGCGCCGTCGCGGTGGTAGCTGTGGAACGGGCAGCGCGGCGCGTTGACCGGGATGTGATTGAAGTTGACCCCGAGGCGATAACGTTGCGCATCGCCATAGGAAAACAGCCGCGCCTGGAGCATTTTGTCTGGCGAAAAACTCACGCCGGGGACGATATTCGCCGGGGAAAACGCGGCTTGTTCGACCTCGGCAAAATGGTTCTCGGGGTTGCGATTGAGTTCGAGAATGCCAACCTCTTGCAGCGGGTATTCGCCGTGCGGCCAGACTTTGGTCAGGTCGAACGGGTTGTGCCGATGCGTGCGCGCCTGCTCTTCGGTCATGGTCTGGATGCACAACTTCCAGCGCGGGAAGTCGCCGCTTTCGATGCTTTCGTACAAGTCGCGCAGATGACTTTCGCGATCGGCGCCGACCACTTGCGCCGCTTCGCCGTCGCTGAGGTTGGCAATTGTTTGCTGGCAAACGAAGTGAAACTTGGCCCACACGCGCTGGTTTTGCGCGTTGATCAGGCTGAATGTATGGCTGCCGAAACCGTGCATATGCCGGTAGCTGCTGGGGATGCCACGATCGCTCATGATGATCGTGACCTGATGCAGCGCCTCGGGCAGCAGCGTCCAGAAGTCCCAGTTATTGGTCGGTGAACGCAGCCCCGTGCGCGGATCGCGCTTGACCACATGGTTGAGGTCGGGAAAACGCAGCGGGTCGCGAAAGAAGAACACTGGCGTGTTGTTGCCGACGATGTCCCAGTTGCCTTGATCGGTGTAGAGCTTGACCGCAAAACCGCGAATATCGCGCTCGGCGTCAGCAGCGCCGCGTTCGCCGGCCACCGTGGAAAAACGTACGAACGCCGGGGTCTGCTTGCCGATTTCCGCAAACAGGCTGGCCTTGCTGAAACGGCTGATGTCGGCGGTCACGGTGAACGTCCCGTAGGCGCCGGCGCCCTTGGCGTGCATACGCCGTTCGGGGATCACCTCGCGGTCGAAATGGGCGAGTTTTTCCAGCAGCCAGATGTCTTGCAACAACGCCGGCCCGCGCGGCCCGGCGGTCTGGCTGTTAAGGTTGTCGAGCACCGGGGCGCCGGTGGCGTGGGTGAGGTTTTTATCGTTCATGTGGGCGACCTCTCACGGAAAGGACTCAGTTGAAGCGAACGCATGATCCGAGAATGCCCAGCGCCGGACTACGTAAAAACGGCAAATAGTCGGGCATCGCGCGCGGGGTTGATCGGCGCAGTCTCGTGCGTAAGCTCGGGCGCAATAACGGCTAATCTGAATAGACCAGCCACACGGCCTCACACATTTTGGGGAACGAGATGATTGGAAAAACTGCGCGGCAGTGCTCGTCCTGGCGCCTGCCCTGCCTGATCGTCATCAGCCTGGCGCTGACGGCGGGTTGTTCGAGCAAATCGAGCTCGACCCAGGGTTCGAGCTGCTATGCCAAAGCGGTCCCGACGGCCGGCGAAGGAGGCTTGGCCTGGGGCGACAGTTTGCACATGGCGCGTAAAAAGTCCCTGGATAACTGCTACCGCTACGCCAGCCGCTCCGGTGGTACGCCGAAGACTTGCCAAGTCGTGCTGGCCAAATGCAAAAACTAGCCGAAAAGCGCTGAGTTTGAGCGCGGCGCTGCAAAAAACTGGAACCTCACCCGAGCCTGCCAATCAACCCTATATAGATTCAGGTTGAGGAAGGTGTGTGATGACGGCGAGTGAGGACTTGATGGACTGGAATTCACGCTGGCGAATAGCCAACGGGGTCGTCTGGTGCCGGACCTGCCACGCCCGGCAACCCGAAGTCGAGCGCCCCGCCGCGTTCGCCCATTCCCCCGGCTGCGGGCGCGCGCAGGAGCGGTGTGATCCGTGGGATGAGTTGGATGGGATCTGCAAAAAGTTCGACGACGGCGTCTGAGTCCTGCACCTGCTACCCATAGCGATTTGGGGCAAGCATGTCCTGCGCGAAAGTTTCCCGACGCAATACCTGCCCATTCAGCGCTAACCGCTCACCTTTCCAGCATTGCGGCCGATGTCTCTACCTCAGGGCATAGGAGCAATACAGATGAGAAACAATCAACCCGTCACGCAGCGCGAGGTCAGCCTCGGACCTCAACAAAAACTCATCTCGACCACGGATGCACGAGGCGTTATCACGTACTGCAACGACGCGTTTGTCGACATCAGCGGTTTCGACAAAGTTGACCTGATCGGCGCGCCGCAAAATATCGTCCGCCACCCGGATGTGCCCTCGGCCGTGTTCGCCCATATGTGGGCCGCGCTGAAGCTGGGCAAACCGTGGATGGGCATCGTCAAGAACCGTTCGAAAACCGGCGATCATTATTGGGTCAACGCTTACGTCACGCCGGTTTTTGAAGGCAGTCAGGTCGTGGGTTACGAGTCGGTGCGGGTCAAACCGACCGCCGAGCAAATCCGTCGCGCCGAAGCGCTGTATAAACGCCTGAGCCTGGGCAAATCTGCGGTCCCTGGCAGCGATAAATGGCAACCCGCCCTGCTCGCTGCCCTGCCAGTTCTGGCCATGGGCTTGGTGGGCACGTTGGGCGGCGCTTATCTGGGCATTGCTCCAGCCATCGCGCTGGCAGTTGCGGTGTCGGTGCCGATTGGTTTGTTCGTTTCGCGGCAGCAGAATCAAGGCGCGCTGCGTTTGCTGGACATGGCCGAAGCATCCACGTCCGATGCCTTGCTGGCGAAAATGTACAGCGACGAACGCGGCCCGCAGGCACGTCTGGAAACCGCGTTTGTCAGCCAGGCTTCGCGGCTCAAGACTTGCCTCACGCGCCTGCAAGACACCGCTGAACAATTGAATCAACTGGCCGGCCGTTCTGACGGTCTCGCCGCCGACAGTTCACGCGGGCTGGAACGCCAACGCGTCGAAACCGAGCAAGTGTCGACGGCGGTCAATCAGATGGCTGCGACCACCCAGGAAGTCGCCAGCCACGTGCAACGCACCGCCGACGCCACTCAGGAAGCCAACGTGCTGACCGGCCGTGGGCGCGAAGTCGCGCGCGACACCCGCGAGGCGATTCAGCGTCTGTCGGTGGTGGTCGGGGAAACCGGGGCGACCGTCGCGCAATTGGCCAGGGACAGCAACGAAATCGGCACCGTGGTTGACGTGATCAAAGGCATCGCCGACCAGACCAACCTGCTGGCGCTGAACGCCGCCATCGAAGCCGCACGCGCGGGCGACATGGGCCGGGGTTTCGCCGTGGTTGCCGATGAGGTGCGCCAATTGGCGCAACGCACCACCGAGTCGACCGCGCAGATCCACAGCCTGATTTCCAAGCTGCAGGTGTCGTCGAACAACGCGGTGAAAACCATGGAAAGCGGTCATCGTCAGGCTGAAGAAGGCGTGGCGTGGGTGCTTGAAGCGGACAAGGCGTTAGTCGGCATCAGTGAAGCCGTGGCCAATATCACCGACATGACCACGCAGATCGCCGCCGCGACCGAAGAACAAACTGCAGTCGCCGAGGAAATCAGCCGCAACATCACCACCATCGCCACTCTGGCCGATCAGACGTCCGAACAGGCGCGGCATTCGGCCGAGCTGAGCAAGGAATTGACCGACACCGCCAAGGCGCAATATTCACTGGTTGAGCGGTTCAACCGATAAATCTTGCCGCCTCGATCCGGACCGCACGTCAACCACAGGTTATGCGCGTAAACGGGTCAAGTGCGGCGGTTGATCAAGACACCAGCAACGCCTGATGCACTTCAATCGAAGGCACCGCCCCCTCTAAGCGCCGAGTGTCCAGCCAGCCTCGAGTCTTGGCGATGTCGAAAATCTGGCCCTGATCCATCAGGGCCAGAATCAAATCATCGGATACCCGATAACGCCCGCAATCCGGGCAATCTCTTTCTTCCCAGGGGCCGTCGCACAGGATGCGCTGGGCGGCACCGACACAAATCAGACAATTCATCGCGATCACCTTTTTCTTGTTGTACACGATCCGTCGTGGGCCGCTTCGATGTGATCTTCACCGGTGAGCGATCAGTTATTTGCTCTCGTCAGCCTTGCCCTCCTGCATCTGAACGGAGGATTTGGTGCCGTCGGTGTTGTCCTTGGTTTCGTTGTTCGAGTTGTCGAAGCAACCGTGCAGCATGAACAAACTGCAAAAACCCAGGCTTACGTATAACTTTTTCATCAAATGACTCCTGTTAACGCAGCCCCCGAATGGGGCTTAACGCGGCTCCCGGATGGGACAGCCGTTGTGCTCCGCGCGAAATCCGGCGGACATTTCATAGGATGGCTTACGAACGCGCATTACGCCTCCCAACGGTCGGCACCACGGTGTAGAAGGTCTTGCCGAAGATAGGGATTCGCGCCTGGCCTCGGGGTGTCACTTGTCTGTCAAAACCAACGGCAGGTCGTTCAAACATTCGCGACAAACGGCGGACCGGCGGTTTGCCACTGAGCCTCAACCGCCGACAATCTGAATTTTCCGCGCGCCACGGCGTCTGCTTTTTTAGCAACAATGGCTTGAGCAACACTCGGTTGAGCAACACTCGGTTCAACAAAGCAGCTAAAGGAGCAAACAAGCTTGGCCTATCTTGATTGGGTGCAGTGGCCGGCGATGCTGGTGACGGTGCTGGCTGCGTGGTTGATCGGCTCGCAGCGCCCGAAGCGCCGAATGACCGGGTTCTTCTGTTTCATCCTGAGCAATATTCTGTGGAGCATTTGGGGCTTTTATGCCGAAGCCTATGCGCTAATCGTTTTGCAGATTTGCCTGTGTTTGATGAACCTGCGCGGCTGCAAGAAAAATTTTCGTGGACAGTAAAAATCAGGACGCGCGATGGCCGAGCAAGTTCTTGCGAAAACCGCGCGCGTTCATCCCCAGCAACACGCATTCCAGCAAGATCAGCGCGTAAGCATCTGCATGTAGCCCCCAGATAACCCACAACGCATTGCTCGCGATAAAGCCCCAAAACGCAAACATCCGCCGCCGCGGGCGCTGCGAACTGACAAACCACGCCGACACCACCGTCACTACCATCGCTGGCCATTGCAACGCGTCGATCAGTTCTATGCTCACGGTGCCGCGCCCGCATTAATCGACGGATTAAGCGACGCGCCGAGCGAGGCCAGATACTCGCCAAAACCGCCGCGGCATTTGAAATCGCGACGTGCGCTGGTGACGACCGGATTGGTTGCGGTCCAGACAATTCGCGCGCCGGTGCGCTCCAAATCGGCCACCAGGTGAACGTCTTCGTGTGCCTCCAGGTGCTGAAACCCTCCGGCGTTTCGATAGGCTTCGGCGCTCAAACCAAGGTTGGCGCCGTGGATGTGCCGATGATTTTCGACGAATTGGTAGAGCTCCAGATAACGTGAACGCACCGATTCACCGTGATCATTCCAGCTATCAACTTCGACCGTGCCGCACACCGCGTCAGCCTTGAAACCAAGCTGGCGAGCCAGCCAATCGTGCGGCACCACGGTGTCGGCATCGGTGAATGCCAGCCATTGCGCGCCGGCGCTGAGCAACTGCTGGGCGCCCGTCGCGCGGGCGCGGCCAACGTTCTGAAAGGTCACTTCCAGTTGCCCGACGCTATGCGCCGCGACCCGTTGCGCGGTGGCGTCCGAACACGTATCCAAAACCACCAGCACCGCCACGCGCTGGCCACACAGGTCAGCATGCTCGGCGGCACGCAGGACGGAGTGCAGGCAATCGGTGATGTGTTTTTCTTCGTTATGCGCGGGAATCACAACACCGATCATAAACGGCTCCTCGTTCAGGCGAAGTGGACGGTCTCCAGTTATCGACACTCGCCGTTAGAAGAAGGTTTAAACAATTTGCGCCGCTATTGTTCGGCGTCGTGACCGAAGAATTTTGGATCAAGCACCAGCTCGCGCAGCGGTTTCAGGCGTTGCTCGGCCAGATCGGCCTGGCGCAAGCATTCATCGGCATCGCCGCCGGCACCCGAGGTCCGTGCCAACCCGGCCATTTGCCGGAGCAGCAGGATGCGCTCTTCGACTGCGCGCAAGGTGTCCCACAGACCGGTATCGATGGCCGCGTTGACCTCGCAAATCAGCGATTTCATCGAGAACGCATGGCCGGTGTGGCAACGAAATCGCACGATCGGGCCTTCTTCGATCTGCACCAGCACGCCGTGACAATCCGGGCAGGTGAACTGCGAAACCTTGCCCAGCCCCATCAC